>NZ_VUMR01000007.1 GCF_009696075.1 Holdemanella porci
TATAATACAACACGAATTCACTCACATTGTGAATATGAATCTCCACAAAATTTTGAAAAACAATATTTGAAACATAAACATTAAAAAAACAGATATTTAAGTTGTCTTAAATCTTGACATAGTACCAAAACTGCATATTATATCCATTTATTACCCGATAGATTAAAAAATTCAAAAGCTATTGATTGGGAAAAGATGGAATCGATTATTCCAGAGGTATCGCAATGAAAAAGAAAGAACTAAAATATTTTAAAACAATTCGAGATTACTTTGAAATTTTTTTGCCGAATCAAAAAGGAGCAAGCTACCATACTATCAAGAATTATAAGATTTGTATGAATCAATTCTTAGATTTCGCTAAAGATTATTTGGGTATCAAACTCAGAGACTTTGATTTTAATGATACGACTATTGAACTTGTTGAATCATTTCTTGAATATGGAGAAAACGAATATCACTGGTCAGCTCAAACAAGAAATTTAAAATTAGCTGCAATAAGATCATTCTACAAGTATTCAGCTAATCACGATATAACGTTAATTGATATTTACCTAAAACTTATGACAATTCCAATAAAATCAGTAACTAAAGGAACTGTTATTGATTTCTTCAGTGAGAAAGAATTAGAACTTCTTCTTAACCAACCTAACCAATCAAATATTAAAGATAGAAGAAACCTCGCAATGATGATTACTTTATACGACACAGGAGCTCGAATACAGGAATTATTAAACATAAGAATAAAAGATATCTCGTTAGAATCATCTCCACATATTGCTATCTACGGAAAAGGAAAAAAAATGCGCATAGTTCCAATAATGGATAAAACCGTCAAACATCTTAAAAGATATTTGGACGATTATGATTTAAATAGCGACGATTATGTCTTTTTTACACTTCATCATGGAGAACGAACAAAAATGAATCCTGATACAGTCCAAAAATTAATCGATCGATATTGTATCATGGCCAATAATGTTGATTCAAAATTTCCAAGGCATATATATTGCCATATGTTTCGCCATTCTAGAGCCATGCATCTTTATCGTAATGGTATGCCTCTTCCTTTGGTATCTGAATGGTTAGGTCATGCACAAATTAATACCACTAGAGAATTTTATGCCAACGCTGATACCGAAATGAAGCGGAAGGCTATCAATGCAGCTTTACCTGTGATTAATATCATAGATAGTAGCACTAATAATTATGACTTTGATGATGAAGAACTTTTAAAGAAACTATACTCACTTAAATAAAAAATTATCCCGAATTTTACTTGATTTTCTATAGTGAAAACCTGTTTTTCGGGATAATACATAATTCGGGATAAGTTCAACGGGAGGGGCAATAATCTTTGTATTATTCCTCTACCCTATTAAAGGCTATTGATTGATTATGATATAGCTGTAAAACATTGAATGGCTACTAAAATTATTTTTTAGTTGGATAATTAATTGTTCACTCAATATATTCATCGTTGCTAATCTTACCACTTTTTAGATTGGCTTTTTTGTATCCATGCTTCTAAAAAATCATCAAAAAGATTTGTGTTCAAATCAATTAAATAATGCTTTTCATTATCTATTGTTTCTTTTTTTATAATGAAATCGGTTGTTCTGTGCCAATCGAGTAATGTAAAAACAAAATCAAGTGCTCCGGTATGATCGTCCATACTTAAATACATAGAATTGATATGTAGCGCCTTACTTATTTTTTCTAACATGGCTTTACGTGGAACTCTGGTTCCGTTCTCATATTGCGAAATACGAATTCTTCCATTTTCATCTGCTGAAAGCCCGGATTTTTCGGCTAGTTCGGTTTGTGTTAAACCTCGAAATTGACGGACAAATCTTATTCTCTTTCTGTCAAGATATTGACCTTCTTCGTTTGTTAAATAGTCTAATGTTAGGGCTTCTGGTGCATATGACTTTGGAATCGTTTTTAATAAAGTTAGTAGTGTTCTTTAATAGATAGATTAAATTTCCTTCATATTCTTTATCATCGAGTGCATCATCAAAAATAGAACCTTTTTCTAAACCATTCCATCTAGTGCAAAATATGCGGGAATTGTACACTATATGTTGATCGGCCATGCACTTTTACCCGCACCTTTTTTGATTCCACATGAACAGGCATCAATTGGTTTTATTTTTAAGTGTTCTTTTTGATTCGTTTTTCACTTAGCTTATTTTAGTTAGATATTTCTTTAAAAGAAAAGCACAGAAATAAGGAAAAGTATATATGTTATTAGATAATCCAATATTACCCGATATGAATTTAATACCAAATTGAATGTCAGGATAGTGATTACTGGCAATCAAAGTACGTAAAGATCTTGCAGTTCCATTTGTTGCTTTTACTTCTACTGGAATTAGATTCTCTTTGTTTCGAACAAAAAAATCTTGTTCCAAAGTTGAATTGTCTTTTTTATAGTAGTACAGATCATACCCTGCTTTCACTAGGGCTTCTCCCACTACGTTTTCATAAAGAGCACCTTTATATACACCTAAATTTTTGTTTACTCGTAGGTTTTCTTGGGCTTCATCATCTAACATAGAGACTAATAAACCGGAGTCTGCAAAGTATATCTTATACTTTGATTCGTCGTAGTTTCCTTTTAGAGGAAGTTCCGGGAATTGCATACAGTAACAAATATTTATGATACCGGCATCTTTTAACCACTCAATACATCCACGATAATCTCTAAATCTAGCATTGGATGCAACTTTTGTGATTTGGAATTTTTTATTGTCTTTTGCTAATTGGACAGGAATATGATTAAATACATTTGTGATTCGTGTTTGGTCCATTCCAACAGCATATTTTCTTATATCTTCTTTATAATCGGCAACAAGTTGTTTCTGAATGTCAATAGAGCCCTCAAATGTTCCTTTTTCGATATATTCTCGAACAACTGCTGGCATACCACCTAAGATACAGAAGTCCAAAAACAACGAAGAATAGATAGACATTTCAATTTCATTAAATGATTTTAATTGAACCATATGCTCTAACATTTCCTGAATAGTCGATTCATCGTAACCTTTAGCCCATAGAAATTCTTCAAAATCCAAAGAAAACATTTCGTAATCTGTTTTATATCCAACACTATTGCTTTCGATACTTTGGTAGTTAATACCTAAAAGAGAGCCACTACATATTACATCAAAACGTCCATCTATTTTGAAAAATTTGAGTGATGTAGCAATATCTGGAAAATCTTGCAACTCATCAAAAATAATAAGTGTATCATTTTCGATAAATTGTTTAGATGGATCAATCCTAGATATATTTTTAATGATATCTTGCGCTTTATAGCCGTCTGTAGTAATCATTTTATAATTTGGTTCTTCTACAAAGTTGATATAAATAATACTTTTATAATTTAAATGACCAAATCGTGTGATGGATTCTGTCTTGCCAACTTGTCTTGAGCCTTTAATAATCAATGGTTTCTTATTTGGATCTGTTTTCCAATTTAACAAATAATTATCTATTTTTCGTTTCAAATATGTCATCGTATATCAGCTCCTTTACTTATAAGTATAAATAAAATTAATGAGTCAAACAACAGAAAATCACAAAAAAATAGGATGTTTATAAATTGTTTGCACATTTTAATAGGATGTTTATCAGGGGTTATCACAAAACAAGTAGTATTGTAGATAGATGATATGTTAATAAAGAATTATCTGACTTATTCGAAATGATACTAATAAATAGGAAAACAAAATAAATTCTAGTTTGTCTATTTAATCCTCAATAAATCCTGTATTTTCAAGGCTTTTCGCCTGTGTAATTCTCAAACCTTATGTATTTTCCCTTGTTTTTTCCCTTATGAGCGAAAACAAGGGAAACTTTTTGCTATTCGCCGCCGTCATAGGTGACGGTGTACTGCGACTGCTCCATCGGCGTGACGAGTTCGCAGTATATCTGGAGCTGAATCGGCACACCGTTGCTGGTTGCAATTATACAAGATTCCGGCGTCATGCCGTTCACGGTGACAGCCGGCGCTGTATTCAGACCTTTGTTGTCCAGATCCATCGTGAACTGATAGACTGTGTCAGCCTCGAACGTTTCGGTTTCACTTATTTCCTCCCTTTCGGTGCCCCCTTCTTCATTATCAAATATTTTTCCCCATTTAACAGACAGAATATCGTCTGCGCTGAAATCGACGTCCGGGATTGTGGATTCGAAGGTGTAGGTGCAGTTGTCTGGCGTTTTGCCCACCTCGAAGCCGTCGACCGTGATGGCGAGGCTGCCCGTTTCGCTGGCGGATAAAGGCTTATACGTTGCAGCCACATTTACCGGGTCTTTAGACATGGTAAATGTGGTCGTTGCACTGTTTGCGTCTGCAAGGGTAACATTGCTGCCACTCCCTACAATCCACTTATCAAATACCATTGCGTCAGGAGGCGAATCTGCGGTCAGGGTAACCCTTGTACCCTCTGCTGCTTCGCTGATTTCAGTGCCGCATGCGGTTGCTTTACCATTTGTTACGGTGATGGCGCTTGCTAGTAATTCAAGATAGCTTTGAAGATTTGCCAAATCGCTGTAGTTTACCACGCCGTCTCCATTAAAATCTGCGACAACGAGTTGTTTATCGGTGAAACTTTCAAGACCTTCAAGATAATTTTGAAGGTAGATGGCGTCTTTTTTCGTAACTGTTCCGTCTAAGTTTATATCGCCTATGATGGTATCGGGCGGCACATCCGCAAAAGCCGTCACCGGGCAGAGTGCCAGCACCATGCACAGGCACAGCAGAATACTGAAAATCATTTTTTTCATAATTTTTTCCTCCTTAGAGTGAATTAAAAATTTGATTTATTATGTAAAAGTACCCGACCTTGCTTTCAGGTTGTATTTCATTATAAAAAGTTCAAGGGCTTCCTTTAGCACGGCTATCTGTGATTTCAAGTAGAATTCATCCTCAAACAGTGCGTAGTGTACACAGGCTCTTATCAGAATGAAAATCAGCGGTGTCAGCTTTTCGTGGGGAATCCCCAGCTTTGGCTCTAAGCTCTTTGCGTATTCCGTATATCGTTCATCGACACCCTTAAAGAACTTCTGACCGTATTCCCTGTATTTGGGATGAGTGTAGATTTGATACATCAGCCTGTATTTCTTGCCGTGCTTTTTTGCTGTCCAATACGGTATCTCGTCTATAAACCGCCAAAGGTCATCTACGTCGGTGGGGGCTTTCGCCATAAAATCATCTTCCACCTTGCTCATACAGTATTCGGTGGACTTAACGATAAGGTCGTCGAGATTGTCAAAATACTGATACAGTGTCGCAACACTGCAATCGCAGGTCTTTGCAATCGTTTTTACACCGACAGAGGTGAATCCGTTTTCCGCATAGCAGTCAAAGCACGCTTCCATAATCTCGATTTCCTTTGCTCTGCGGGCTTCTTCATTCACAGTGCGCATACTCTTTCCCTCCCTTCCGCCGAAGTCTATTTTTGTAACTTTATCATAACCTCATTCACCGCATCCGTATATCTGCCCTGTGCAACCCGTTTGTTGCGGCAGGAAAGCAGAGCATTTAAAATATACTTCCGTTCTTCAGCTGTGAGGTAAAGGTAATATTTCTGCTTTCTCATACGAAGATTACCTCCGTATTTACAGTTTCTGTAACCGTTGACCACAGTGCGTTCATTCTGCCGACCCATTCCATTTGGTTTTCAGCTTTCGGTGTTTCGGTAATCCCCTCATGCTCCGCCCGTTGCTTCTATCATGGCGAGAGATTCTTTATTAGAACCTTTTAAATCTGAAATTACTTCAGGAAGGGGGCGCCTGTGGTTTGTGAAATATCAAATACAATTGTTGTCTTAAAACACTATTTATCGCATTATTTTATAAAATATGATCCGTTAACTTTTTAATCCTGGAAGAAAACTAACGGATTTTTTGTGCTTTTTGACGTACAAATGATGGTGTACCCTTTTAAATAACATAACGTGTACTACTTCGTTATTTAACAGGGTAGATGTCAATTGCACAATGAATATAAGAATTTACTGGTAGGAAGTTTTAATTTGCTTATTATTCATATATACTTTATTCAGAAAGATAAGTCGGAAGTTGCAGAATTGATAAATTTACCTTTCGAAGAAAAAACAGTAACCTTGTATAAGAATAAAAAAACAAGCATTATCCATCAATTCAAATATAAGGTAAAAAAGAGTATCAACCGACGAGGAGAAAAATAGATGAATATTACAAGTCTTGAAATTGCACAGGCAACAATGGATATGTTCTTTTGTTTGTTCTGTCTAATAATCTTTGTTTCAATTAAAGCAAATAATCCAAAACAGAAGAGTATGAGCATGTTCGTTCGATTATTTCTTATTGCTACAGTTCTGTTTTTTGGAGAGACTTTGGCCTATATTTTTAGAGGTAACCTGGGTCCTTTTAATATTTTAGTAACTAGAATTGCGAATCTTATGGTATTTGCTATGAACATAGCAATGGCAAATACCTATGTTAGGTATGTTAGTTCTGTTTTTGTTGAAAAAGGTGCTGAAGTAAGTGGCAATAGTGTTAAATGTGCCAATATCTTTTCGTGCATTAATATTATCATTGTTGTGGTTAATTTGTTTTATCCATGGATGTATTATTTCGATGAGGCAAATTATTATCACAGGAATAATTTCTGGTATGTATATACACTAATATCACTTGTCGTCATATTTATAGGAGCAGGTATAGCGTTTAAGTATAGAAAGTATTTGGAAAAACGAAGCTTCATTTCAATGATGCTGTTTTCGTTTATTCCAATAATTGCAACAGTTATACAGTCCTTTATTTATGGATTTTCTATAACCAATTTAGGACTGGGAATAGGTTCATTCGTAATGTTTGCTGCATATATGTATGATTGGTCTCATAATGGGGATGAACATACGAATATGATTAATAACAGCAGATTTGATGCTGTTATTATGCTTATCATAATGCTACTTAGTATGAGTGTTTCCATCATAGCATGTGTGAATGTGATTCAACAGGTAACTAAGGAAAACTCTGAAATACAGAGCAGGACAATTGCACAGATGGTTTCAGCAAAGATTGAGAAAGAATTTATTAAGCCAATTACTGTTTCTCAGACGATTAGCAGTGATATTGATATAAGAACCTACCTAGAGGGGAAAACCAGAGAAGAGGCGGAGAGTGTCAAAGACGATATGACTAATCGTTTGGTATCCATTGGTAATGAATTTGATTATAAAATGGTATTTGTTGTTTCGGATAAAACAAGAGCATATTATACATATAATGGAATAAGTAGATATCTTGATGTTGAAAATGACAGCCATGATATATGGTATAAGGATTACTTGGATTCAGGGAAAAGATATATAGTTAATGTTGATACTGATGAAGATAATAACGGGAGTCTTACGGTGTTTATTAATTACGGTATTTTTGACACGAATGGAGACATTTTGGGGGTATGTGGTGTCGGAGTTGATATGAATGACCTTGTAGACATACTTGCCAGGTTCGAGGAAGAATACAATATCAAAGTAGATTTAGTTAATCATGATGGACTTATACAGGTTGATACGGATGTAAGTTCTATAGAAACAAGCTACTTGGATAATTCATATTTTGGCAATATATCAGATGATGATTTTTATTATCGGTTATCGGAGAATGGCTGTTATATGACCAAGTATCTCGAAGGATTTGATGGGTACATAGTAATAAGAGATAAGAATCCTGTTAAATTGGATGTAAATAAAATTATACTTCCAATTGTTTTAATCTTTGTTGCAGGCGTATTAATAATGGCAACTTCATTTGTTATTATTAGTATGAGAGAGAAGAAGGCAAAGGATGCATACAACAGAAGATATGAAGCATCTATAAAGGACAATCTTACAGGCTTATATAATAGACGAGGGTTTGAAGATGACTGTGAAATAATCAAGAAAAATAATAACTTAATAGAATACGTTCTTATTATGATGGATTTGAATGGTTTAAAAGAAGTTAATGATAATATTGGTCATGAAGCAGGGGATGAGTTAATTATTGGCGCTTCGAAGTGTATGGATAATGCATTCTCAGGTCTTGGTAGGACGTATCGTGTAGGTGGCGATGAGTTTGTTGCATTACTGAGAGGAACGAGAGAAGAAGCACAGGATGCAGTTAAGACATTTGATTATTTAACTGAAAACTTCCAGGGAAATCTTATTTCTGAACTTAGTGTGTCTAAGGGAGTAGTTGTTTGTTCAGAACATATAGAACTTAATTTTGAAGAAATTAAGGCAATGGCTGATAAGTTGATGTATGCAGATAAGGATGAATATTATAGGCGAACAGGAAAAGATAGAAGACGAGTTTGATTTATAAATTTGAATTTGTGGAGGAACAAACATGACAAAGAATACGATGATTTTCATTTTTTAAACATGATATACCTACTTATTTGGTATGCAACAAACAAAATAAGAAACACTAAAGTTGATAAAGAACTAGACAATGGGTTTGAATTTTACAATAGTTTAAACACTATTGATAAAGAAAATTATTGGAAAGAAGATACTATAATTTTAAATCTTTTCTTTGTACTTTTCATAATATCGATGGATATTTCCGTTATTCTTCTTTTAAATGAAAATAATCTTTGGATATTTTCATTAGTTGCAGGATTAATTATTTCATCAGTTGTTGCAATAATATTGAGTATTAATCTTAAGAAGAAATACAAATAAGTGAATAAATTATAATTTATACATTGGAATATAATGGACTATTAAGAGCGTTCATGTTTATGTGGGCGCTTTTTTCAATGCCTGGAATGATTAAATAATACATAAATTTAATATTCTAACATGAAGAGTGTTGAATAAAGGTATAGGTTATTGGTGAAAGGACTATATATTGATAGCGCCGGAATGTTTAAGGCAATTTGCCTTAATGATCTGGGGTAGGGGAGGATGAAATCATGGATCAAAAGATGTTGGATAAGTTTAAGAGCAGTAAACTGGATCAAATTAACAAACAGATTGAATATAACGGATGGGCAAGCCCATCCAATACGGTAAAATAAGTCCAGTTGATACGGTGACGAAGTCCATTGAATCCGTTGTATAAGTCCACACCTATATTGTAGATATAAACTATCATCCTCCTGTTGCAAGATAAAAAATGGTAAGTAAGTATACTTATCTAGTCTTGCGATTAGGAGGTGTTTTTTATGCGAGATTTAAAAAAGTTTTGGAAATGAGATCACAAAACTATAGTCAGCGACAGATTTCTGTATCTCTTAAAATTTCAAGAGATACAATAAGAAAAATTTTTAATGTAGCTGATGACAAAAAAGTGTGTTGGTCATCTGTTAAAGATCTCAGTGAATCAGATGTCCAAAATTTATTATTTGAACAGGAGATGAAAATCAATTTATCCATTAAGCAACCTGATTTTGATTACATTCATAAGGAACTGTTAAAGCCAGGAACCACAATCAAACTGCTATGGGAAGAATATGTTGATGATTGTCGGTCAATCAAGAGTCCATTTTACCAGTATAGCTACTTTTGCGAACGATATCGTGATTACGTTAAAAAGCATAATCTTACGATGCATATCAACCATAAACCGGGTGATAAAATGATGGTTGATTGGAATGGCACCCGTATGTATGTGTATGATCGTTACACAGGAGAAGCAATCTCTGCATATTTATTCGAGGCAACATTACCATTTAGTATGTACAGTTATGTTCAAGCATGCCCAAGCATGAAAATCAATGATTGGGTCGATTGCCATATCCAGGCTTACCGTTATTTTGGCGGAGTTGCAAGGCTTCTGATTCCAGACATTCTAAAAGTAGGAATTATCCAAAACAAGAAATATGAGTATCCAATATTAAACAAATCATATCAGGAAATGGCAGACTATTATGATACAACTATTATTCCAACAAGAGTGCGTAAGCCTAAAGATAAGGCAGCTATTGAAGGCGTGGTTGGAGATTGTACAGTAGCCATTGTCGGTAAACTTAGAAACAGGAAATTCTTTTCGCTTGAGGACCTAAACAAAGCAATTGTCAAAGAATTGGACAATTTCAATAACAGACCTTTTCAGAAAAAGGAAGGTTCCAGAAAAAGCGTATATTTAGACGAAGAATTTCCGCTTATGAAAGCTCTGCCTGAACAGCCATTTGAGTTGAGTGTATGGAAACGAGCTAAAGTTCAATTAAATTATCATATTTCGATAGAAAAATGAATTATTCTGTGCCATATGAATACGTTGGAAATTATGTAGATGTAAAAGTCACAAAAAGAACTGTAACTGTATATTATAAAATGAATCAAATTTGTACCCATGATCGATTATATGGTCGTATCAATCAATACTCAACAAATAAAAGTCATATGCCGGAGAATCACCAAAAATTTCAATGGAACAAAGACCGTTTTATGAAGTGGGCTGCCTCTATTGGAGACAATACTTCGATTTTAGTTTCCAAACTGTTTGATCGTTATAAAGTTGAAGAACAAGCTTATAAAGGTTGTATGTCATTGTTAAATATGGAAAACCAGACTGGAAAATGCGTGTCAATTGGCGTTGGATCACATCAGTCAGCCTGGCTATAAAAATATTAAGATGATATTACTGTCAAATCAAGATTTGAAAGATAAAAATGATAATGTACAAAGTGAATGTGATATGTATGCCTTTGTGCGAGGAAAAGACTATTACGGAGGCAAGAACAATGGATAAGAGTGAATTGATAGAAAAATTGAAGAAAATGAGATTACCAGTTATTACAGAACAATATGAATTACAAAGTGCAAACCCAGAATACAGTCAATTATCATTCGATGAACGGTTCAGCGAATTAATTGATATGGAATATGATAGTCGAGTAAATCATACAATAGAAAGATTTATCAAGAATGCACATTTTTATGATTCTACAGCAAGTATGGAATCAATTAATTATAATCCAGACAGAAAACTCGATCGCTCGCAAATGGAGGAATTGTCTACAAACAATTATATAAACAACGGTTTGAATGTAATTTTTGTAGGAGCATCCGGTTGTGGTAAAACATGGCTATCAAACGCTTTGGGGATCCATGCCTGTAGAGATAGAAAAACAGTTTTATATATTCGGTTACCAGAACTATTCTCAAAATTTATAGAAATGAGGATTCAAGGAAAATATAATGAATATCTAAAAAAACTAGGAAAGTATGATTTAATGATACTAGATGAATTCTTATTAAAATCGACAAGTGAATCAGAAAGAAATGACCTACTTGAATTGATGGAAATAAGGTGTAATAAGAAATCAACAATATTCTGTAGTCAATATTCATTTGATGGTTGGCATCAATTACTAAATGGAGGACCCATAGCGGATGCGATATTAGATAGGACAATTAATTCATCTTATTTGATTACATTACATGGAAAATCATTTAGAGAAACATACTCTAAATTAAAAGACAAGAAATAACCAAAAAACACGGTTGATTTAATTTAACCGTGTTTTTTAGTGGACTTGTGTTACGTATTAAGATTTAAAAAAGATGGACTTCTGTAGCGTATAGCATGGACTTCAGATAGTGGAATACTCATACTTACTATATTTCAGCACACAAGCTCAGAAGTGATTTACTGATTTTGTATCACTATCCGCTTTCACCAAATGTCGGACTCCCTTATTAGTTTCTTAGCAAAACAACGCTTTTCGTTATTGCCTTTGATACTTCAACTATACTGAAGCAAATATGTACCGTCAATATAAAAAGGATCAAATAAAGTCCATTTTCAAGAATTCCATTCCATCCTTTTTCATTTTTTTATAAATCTATATTTTAATTGTTCTTTTTGATAATCTTGTGAATTACAACACTTAACAGAATTGTAATGATCATACATGGAATTGTATTTCCAACAGGCGTATCAATCTGCATAAAACAGCGATACACAACAAATCCGACAAGCCATAATACAAGATTCAGTACATCAAATTCTACGTTTCTTTTATCATTCTTTAGAATAAAGAAATCACTAATCTGGATTGCAATCATAGGAGCAAATACAGAACCAATCAAATACAGGAAATCAGTAATATTATCCATTGGATATACAATTGCCGCAATTGTACCAACAACAGTTACAAACATTGCTACGTGTTTTCCATTCCACTTTGGCACGATAGATTCATTAGAAATACCTGCAGAATAAGCATCCAGGAATGTTGTTGTAACTGTAGAGAATACAATGATCAATAATCCCGCAATACCCAAACCTGCTTTCAACATGATCTGTGCAATATCATATTCTCCTGTAAATAAAGCCGCACCTAAACCAATCAAATACATCCAGCAGCTAACGATTCCATACACTATACTACTAACTAAACTAGCCTTCACAGGATCTTCCGCTTCACGTGTATAGTCACTGATCAAAGGCAGCCAGCTCAAAGGCATCGCAATGGCAAGTTCAACACCTGCACCAAACGTCATTGCTTCTGTACATACAACTGCACTGTTTCCATCAAAGAAGATAAATTTGCTAAGCATTAAAGTCAAAACAAATAAAGCAACCATCGCAACTGTATTGATTTTTCCAAGGTTTGTAATACCAACACCAATCCATACAAGAATCAAGATACCAATAATCAAACACCAGATCCATGCACCTGTATGCATAATACCATCTGCCGCAAGTGCACCATCATAAATCATGATTGCTGTCCATCCAACAAGCTGCAGTACATTTAATGCCGCAAACAAAAGACAACCTTTCTGTCCAAAGCTCATCTTTGTAGAATCCATCGCACTTAAGCGCATTTTCCCACCAATAACACCAGCCAGAAACAATAAGATACAGCCAATGACATGTCCAGCCACAATGGCTAAAATACCATTTTTCAATCCTAAAGGTGCAAGATATGTACCTGTCAGTATTTCTGCAATAGAAACACCTGCGCCAAACCAGATCAATGCATTTTCAAACAAAGAAGTTTTCTTCATTGAATATTCTCCTTTGCATATTCATTATCAATTGCGAATGAATGATCCATTGGTCCAGATCCCTTACCAAGATTAAGCATTGCATTCAATGCTCCAGAAATATAATCCTTTGCACGTTTTACGGATGTATCCAAATCATATCCCTTTGCAAGATTGGATGCGATAGCACTGGATAATGTGCATCCTGTTCCATGTGTATTAGAGTTGTTAATACGTTTTCCATGAAACCATGTATATGCGTCATCTCTATACAACAGATCATTTGCATCATTGATTTGATGACCACCCTTTACCAGAATTGCACATCCAAATTTCTTGGAAATTTTTTTAGCAGCGATAATCATTTCTTCTTCATTTGCAATCTTCATATCCGCTAGAACTTCTGCTTCTGGAACATTTGGTGTAATGACTGTTGCTAAAGGCAACAATTCCTTTTTCAATGTTTCAATTGCATCATCACTAATAAGTTTTGAGCCGCTTGTTGCGACCATCACCGGATCCACAACAATATTGGCTGCCTTATATTCCTGCAGTTTTGAAGCAATCATACGAATCAGATCAGAACTAGAAACCATTCCAATCTTCACAGCATCTGGATAAATATCTGTAAAGACTGCATCCAGCTGCTCTCCAAGAAATTCTGGTGTTACTTCCATAATTCCTGTAACACCTAATGTATTCTGTGCCGTTAGTGCTGTAATTGCACTCGTCGCAAATACGTGATTTGCGCACATTGTTTTGATATCCGCCTGGATACCAGCGCCTCCGCTGGAATCACTTCCAGCGATTGTTAATGCTGTTTTCATTTTCTATCTCCTTCCTGCATTACTTTTTTAATGCGACATAAGGTGGTGCCCCCAATTTGCCGCCATATTCTGATCAAAAAACAAAAAGCTGCAGAAAAACCTAATCTGCAGCTAACATACAATAAAGATATCATCCCTACGTTGGCATTATCCAAATCAGGTTTCAGGGTCAAGGTCGAACCTACTCTCAGCCACTCAGCTCCCCATTTTTCAACATGTTTATTATAGTTCCTTTGTAACATGTAAATCAATAATCTTTGTTGGTGATGCATTTGAGACATAAATCATACTGTCATAAAGCGTTGTGGGTGGCTGAAACATGCGATAGCTAGGAGGCAGGAAGCGATTCATGATAGAGTAGCTTTATCCTAGCGTTCCCATATAGGTATATGCATCTACATGCCTTTTAATTTCTGTACCTTCTTCAAGAGAAGAAAAATTAATCCAGCACATTTTAAAGCCGGCTAATTTCGCTGTTTTTGCAAGTGGATCATGAGAATAAAATGTCTGCATGGTACGTTTATGATTTCCTTCAGGTAATTTGCATCTTGTCTTATAGAAGTTTGTTCCAATCACATAATATCTATATTGATTTGATAACAGTTTCCCCATAGAGTCATAACTTCCCCATTTTGCAACATGTTCATTATGCCCACTGATGAAAATACAATCATTTCCTCATTGCTGCTCCTTTTGCAAAATCCAAGAAACATTTTCAGCCATATACTGATCTCTTAATAAGCTTCCATCAGTATCTTTTCTATGTAAAACTTCAACATTCTGTAATAACACATCTACAAAATGAATCAAATCACCATTAAACTCTTTCAATTCTAATGTCTTTTTTAATTTCATCAGTAAATCTTTTTTTCTCTTCATAACTATAATTTTGATTCCATTGACCATCTATGATGAAAGTATCCAAAAATGATAAATTAACTCCTTCAGCAATACATTCTTTTTTCAACGCATTAAAAGAATATCTAATTCTCTGCATATCAAAACCATAAAAATTCAGCTGTTCTTCTTCAGCATCATCATTATATCCCCACATATATTCAATCAATTGCATCATTTCTTCTGTTTTGTAGATTTGAAAACCAATCTTTTGAACAATTTCTTTCAGTGTTCCTTCTCCACCATGAATATATTGATTCACTTCTTCACACCCGCCAAAATCACCTTCTAAAGCAAAACTGTGAACACGATGCTCGTCTACAAGTTTTTTGAATACTTCTAACTTTAACTGTTGAAATTTTTTGTTTCCATGTGTTGCTTCACCTAAAGCAATGATGTTGTATTCTTGTGGAGTAGAGATTTCATCAACACTTTTTGCATACGCTTTAAATTCATTTACATCTAATGATTTACTCGTAGTAAATCCACCAAAATAAGTAAACACATATATAGTCACGATCACAACAGCACTGATTAGCAAAACCTTCTTCTTCATTATTCGTTATAACACCTCTTTCAATAATTCTTCCGGTGTAATGTGAAACAGCTTCACTATCACAATTAAATTAGATGTACTTGGATCTGAAGTTCCATTTTCCCACTTAGATACTGCCTGACGACTGACACCGATTGCTTCCGCAACAAATTCTTGTGTCATTTTACATTCTTCTCGATGTTGCTTAATAACTTCCCCAAGACTCTTTTTAATTGTTGCTTTTTCTTCTCTGACTTCTTTTGTATTTAAGTATTTCTTTAATGCTTTGATGCCAAAAAACAATAAAGTAATAAAACCAGCAATCACAGCTAATCCAATCAGCAAAACAATTCCCCAAATAATAACCCCAACAAAACTATACTTCATATAGTTAGCTTTCATTTATAGTATAGGAACATTTTAATAAAATAACAATAAATGTAGTAACAGTGTGTATACATCTAATTCTTAAATATAAAAAGAGCTAGTTTTAGCTCTTTTTATCGTCCTTTACATACTCCAATATATCACCAGGTTGACAATTTAACACTTCGCAAATAGCTTCTAAAGTAGAGAAGCGAATCGCAGAAATTTTACCCGTTTTCATCTTTGACAAGTTGACATTGCTGACGCCAACTTTTTCAGACAACTCTTTTAAACTCATTTTTCGATCGGCCATAACGCGATCTAAACGTAATATGATCTTACCCATAATTACAATGTCTCATCACTCAATTGTTGTAGTTCTTGTCCATATCTAAATATATAAGATAACAAATAGATTAGAGTTGCAAAAACGAGGAAGCTTAAGTGAAGACGAATATCAAAATTGATTTGTGTAACATATTTTGGATTGAAGAGTAAATCAAAGTTGATGATTTGTTTAAAGTACATAACACGACATATTTCAAGAACATTAAAGACAATACCACCTGCAAGAATATACTTGGCAAGGTTTTTGATGTGATTAGAAACGCTTAAATCAAATGGAGTATGATCCATTGTGATCATACAAATAGATTCAATAGCTTGTACAGATTTGTAGATGATGAATATAAGAATTGCAGTCAATAAGAAAAGGATTGGTAACCACATGGACATGGTATCTTTTTGTAAAGCAGTATCATCTTTAAACATCAATTGAAGAAAGTCAATTCTTATACTTCCAAATAGCGTATTATATACATCCTTGTTGAAGGCAAAAAATAAGCTAAGTCCAATTAACAACGCAACAGAGATTAAACAAGCCCCTCGAACAATTTCTAAAACGAAACACATTTTCTTTAATAAAGCTTTAGACTTATCATTCATGATATTACCTCCTAACATTAAATAATTAATGTTTATCGTTAATTTAATTATATATTACATAAATGATAAGTCAATATATGTTTCACATTGATTAGAAACTTTAGCTCAAAGTGCGGGAGCTGAGGTTGTAAAAAAAGCAGCACTACTAGCTGAGGGTAATGAGTGGATTGATTGCGGCAAGCCTAGAAGGGTATGATGCACAATCAACCATTGAATTTGCGGTAGCCGCAAGTTGTTTAAAACACTCTGTCGAAGGTGATTTCAACATGGTAAGCATGGATGAAGTGTTGAAATTAGCAGGTGGAGATGGTTCAGGCCGCGTTCAAAGATAAATAGAAAGAAGAGTAAGAATATGTTTGAAATGAAAGATTTCTCATTAGAGGGGAAAGTTGCCTTAATTACTGGGGCAAGTTATGGTATTGGCTTTGCGATTGCGACAGCTTACGCAAAAGCAGGAGCTACAATTGTATTTAATGATATTAAACAAGAATTAGTAGATAAAGGTTTAGCTGCTTATCAAGAAGCAGGTATCAAAGCTCATGGATACGTTTGTGATGTTACAGATGAAGATGCAGTCAATGCGTTTGTGGCAAAAGTAGAAGAAGAAGTAGGAACAATTGATATTTTGGTTAACAACGCAGGAATTATTAAACGTATTCCTATGTTGGAAATGAGCGCAAAAGATTTCCGTCAAGTCATTGACATTGATTTAAATGGACCATTTATCGTAAGTAAGGCTGTTATTCCTGGAATGATCAAAAAAGGTCACGGAAAGATCATCAACATTTGTTCAATGATGTCTGAACTTGGTCGTGAAACAGTGAGTGCTTATGCAGCAGCTAAAGGTGGATTAAAGATGTTAACTCGTAACATTTGTAGTGAATATGGAGAATACAATATCCAATGTAACGGTATTGGTCCAGGATATATCGCAACACCTCAAACAGCTCCATTACGTGAAAAACAACCAGATGGTTCAAGACATCCATTTGATCAATTTATCGTAAGTAAAACTCCGGCTGCTCGTTGGGGAGAACCACAAGATTTAATGGGTCCAGCTGTATTCTTGGCAAGTGATGCAAGTAACTTTGTCAATGGTCACGTATTGTATGTAGATGGTGGTATCTTAGCTTATATTGGAAAACAACCAGAATAGAAAAGAAAGGGTCGAATATATGAAAATCGCATTAATTAACGAAAACTCTCAAGCTACAAAAAATGCACAAATCTATGAAGTATTAAATGAAGAAGCTCAAAAAGCAGGACACATTGTATTCAACTACGGTATGTATTCTGCAGAAGATGATGTTCAATTAACATATGTAAAAAATGGTTTATTAGCATCTATCTTATTAACTACGAAAGCTGTTGACTTTGTTGTAACAGGATGTGGAACAGGACAAGGAGCCATGCTTGCTTGTAACTCATTCCCTAACGTATTGTGTGGACACATCACAGATGCTGTTGATGCTTACTTGTTTGGACAAGTAAATGATGGAAACTGTATCGCTATGCCTTTTGCACAAGGATTTGGATGGGGTGCAGAAATTAATCTTCACTATACTTTTGAAAAATTGTTCTCAGAAACATTTGGTGGTGGATACCCTAAAGAACGTCGTGAACCAGAACAACGTAATAAAAAGATCTTAGATCAAGTTAAAACTGTGACTCACCGTCCATTAATTGAAATCTTAAAAGAAATTGATCAAGACTTCTTGAAAGAAACGATTGCTGGTGATCACTTCGCAGAATATTTCTATCCAAACTGCCAAGATGATGAAATCGCAAACTATTTAAAATCACTATAATAATTAAAAGTAAATTCTCTCCTTTAAGCAAATGAGTTTGACGGGAACTTATTCGTGTCATTGATTCATAATATAGGCCTCCTACATAAAATGGAGGCTTTTCTTGGTATAAGAAAAGCTGTGGACTAAGCGATGTTAAAATCACTTTCTGTCTCACAGCTTTTTCTTTCTTTTACTATGAATGGTAAATGGAATAGGCCAAGTCCAATCACTCCAAGCATGATGACTCTAAATAAATAGATATAGTATCCATGATTTAGATTAAGGAATGGAAGTCCTTCTAATGGTGGTCTTACAATAAACATAAAGTTTGTATCATAGACTGCCAAAATAGAATTCATATATAGGTTAAAAATCAATAACGCAAATAATACGACTAAATTGTCTTTAAATGCCTGCATACCTAGGTTTGCATGTTTGAAACGAATCAAATATAAAGAAAACCAGGTTAATGCTGCATGATACATGAAGCATTGATATACATTGGCTACATTAAATTCAACGCCATACGTTGGAATCAAGATTGCCGCGATTCCTCCGCAAGTACCGACAACCGCAAAGAAGTTGATCATTTTTTGTTTTAGTGGACCATTCTTTCCAAAAGTAATGTAAACCGCAATAAACAATAAGATACTGCAGATATGGAATGGAAGGGATTGCGGATTTAAGTGCATTCCTCCATGTGTACTTGGAATCATATCTGACATCATTTTTGTGGTTTCGCTAAGTAAACATATAAACATAAAGAAGTAACAAGCGTTTTGTAGCGTGAAATCTTCTTTTTTCGCATAGTGATTCATAATTAGGATAAATAGAATACATATTCCTATCCATATAAAGTGTTTTGTAGTAAACATATGCCCTCTCCTTGTAGCCAACAGATTATATCATTCAAAACACTAGTAAACAATGACAAAATCCTTAAACTAATCTAAAATATTCTTAAATTACATGATATACTTTTTTTCTAGATGATAAAAAGGATGTTGAATCCTGGTAATCGTATAAATCCATATTTAAAAGGGGGTATAAAAAATGGTACAAGATATTTATCCACATAAATTACACAATGAATTTGATCCTAATGTACAGGCAACTCAAGAGGATGTATTGCTGTGTATTGTGAATGGAAGGATCTTAATTCATTTAAACTGCTTTGAAAATAAGGAAGTTGTTTTTCCTAAAGTGAGTGACATACAAGTTGAAAATGTAGAGTATCGCTATTTGTTTTCAATTGATAATACGAAATATTTCTTATGTGATATGCAATTAGGAGAGGATCAGATTCCATCTGGATATGGTTATGTTGAAGAAAGAAGTTTGCGTATTGAAGGAATTGGTCCAAAAGACAATTTATTTGCGGCTATTACCGGAAAGCATTTGGCGGATTGGTATCGAGATACTAAATTCTGCGGAAGATGTGGACATAAGATGGTGCATTCAACAAAGGAAAGAGCTATGGTTTGTCCAGAATGTCATAACACAGTGTATCCAAGAATTATGCCAGCTGTCATTGTGGGTGTAATCAATGGAGATAAGTTATTGTTGACAAAATATCGTACGGGATTTAAATATAATGCGTTGATTGCGGGCTTTACTGAAATTGGAGAAACGGTTGAAGAAACGGTAAAACGTGAAGTTATGGAAGAGGCCGGAATCAAAGTCAACAATATTCGTTACTATAAGTCACAGCCTTGGGGAAGTGCCAATGATATTTTGTTGGGGTTCTTTTGCGATGTAAAGGGCAATGATGAAATATCTATGGATACCAATGAATTGAAATATGCGGATTGGGTTCAAAGAGATGAAATCATTCTTCAACCGGGAGAATTTAGTTTAACGAATGAAATGATGAAATTGTTTAAGGAAAATAAAGTGAAGTGAAAGTATCACACTCATTCTTCTAAAAATGAAGAGGATATGGTACAATAAAGCGTGTAAAAAATATTTATAGAAAATAGGAGTGAAAAATTATGGCAATTTCTGCAGGTGATTTTAAAACAGGATTAACTTTAATCGTTGATGGTGATCCTTGGGTAGTATTAGATTTCCAACATGTTAAACCTGGTAAAGGTGCAGCTATCTTAAAAACTAAGATGAAAAACTTAAAAACAGGGAATACACAAGAAAGAAACTTCAATGCTTCAACTAAATTTGAACAAGCTAACATTTCTAAAAAAGCAGCTCAATTCTCATATGAAGCAGATTCTACATATTACTTCATGGATTTAGAAACATACGATACTTATGAATTAACAGCTGACCAAGTTGATTTCAACAAATACTTTATTGTTGAAGGTGCTGAAGTATCTTTGATGTTCTTCGAAGGAGAATTATTATCTGTTTCTGTCCCAGAAAAAGTTGAATTGACAGTAGCTGAAACAGATCCAGCCATCAAAGGTGCACCATCTAACCAAACTAAAGATGCAACTACAGATACTGGATTAACATTAAGAGTTCCACAGTTCATCGAACCAGGTGAAAAAATCGTTGTATTCTCAACAGATGGAAAATATGCAGGAAGAGCTTAATCGCTCTTCTTTTTTTAACTATGAATAAAGTCGTCTTAATTACAGGTGGTGCTCGTGGTATTGGAAGTGCAATCGCATTGGAACTCGCAAAACATGGTTATGATATTGTCATTAACTATTTAACTTCTAAACAGCCTGCCAAAGAATTAAAAGAAAAAATTGAATCTCACTATCATGTTCGTTGTCTTACCATTTGTGCAGACGTATCCGATGTAGATCAAGTCAATATTATGGTTAGTGAAATTGAAGAGAAGATGGGTGGCGTAGATATACTAATTAATAATGCGGCTGTGGATCTTTCCAATCTATTTCACTTAAAAAATGCCGAAGAATTTAAAAGAACATTAGATGTAAATGTTGTAGGTGCTTTTAATTGTAGTAAAAGAGTGTATAAACACATGTTGGATCAAGAATATGGAAGAATCATCAATATATCAAGTACCAACGGAATTAACACATATTATCCAATGTGTATCGATTATGATGCTTCAAAAGCAGCCTTGATTTCAATGACACACAATCTTGCGGCTGAATTTGGACCATATATCAATGTGAATTGTGTTGCGCCTGGATTTATTGGAACCGATAATGAACTAGATGGCTATGACGAAGAGTTCTTAAAGGAAGAAACAGAAAAAATCATGGTGAAACGTTATGGAAAACCAGAAGAAGTGGCCTATCTTGTTCGTTTCTTAATTAGTGATGAAGCTAACTTCATCAACAATTCCATTATTCGTATCGATGGTGGACAGATGGGTAGCTGTTAAAAAAGTGGTTAAATCCCTATATTTAAAGTGGATTGACCACTTTTATTCTTTATTGATTGAAGTATCGTTTGAATCGATATGCAACGATTCGCTTATCATCGTTGCACAAAATAATGCAACGATTCGACAATCGTTTGAAACAAAAAAGATGCACTAGGCATCTTAGTTGTTTTTCATATTTGTTAGGGCAAGAAGAATAGAAAGTTTTCCATATTCTAATGTTAATCCACCTTGCATATATAAAGTATATGGTTCAACGACTGGAGCATCTGCACTTAATTCGATTGTACTTCCTTGTGTAAAGCTTCCAGCAGCCATAACTTCATCAAATGGATAGCCAGGCATTGGAGCAGCCATAACACGAACAAATGAATCAATAGGACTAGTGGATTGAATGCCTTGTGTAAAGCTAACAAGATTTTCTTTGGATCCAAGTTCTAAAGTTTGAATGATATCCGTTCTTTCATCATTATAAGCAGGAGATACATTCTTGTATCCTAATTTTTCTAACATGTAAGCTGTGAAAACGGCTGTCTTTAAAGCACTCTTTACAGCATTTGGTGCCATGAAGATACCTTTAAAGAAAGAGTTGTTTAAGTTAAAGTTTGCACCCAAATCCTTACCAATTCCAGGAGCTGTTAAGCGTTCAGCTACCATGTTGATCAAGTCTTTATTACCAGCTACATATCCTCCAGTAGAGGCAATTCCTCCACCTAAGTTTTTCATTAAAGATCCGACCACAACATCGGCACCAATGTGTCCTGGCTCTAATTTTTCAACAAGTTCACCATAACAGTTATCTACCATGATAATAACATCTTTGTTTACTTCACGAATCTTTTTGATGATACGCTCAAGCTTTGAAATGGTTAATGATAAACGGTGAGCATATCCTCTAGATCTTTGGATTTCCACTAATTTTACATTGTTTTCTTTTAAACGAGAAATAATCTTATCATCATCAAAATCATCATTCACTAAATCAATTTGTTCATACTTTACACCATTGGCTTTTAAGGATTGTGTAGAATCCCCACATAAACCAATCATTTCCTGCAAAGAATCATATGGAGCACCAGAAATGGAAATCATTGTATCTCCATGTTTTAATAGGGCAGATAAAGTTAAATATAAAGCATTTGTGCCACTCATGATTTGAGGGCGTACTAAAGCATCTTCACATCCGAGTACTGTCGCAAAAATACGTTCGATTTTATCACGACCTTCATCGTAGTTACCGTATCCGTTGATATCCGCAAAGTCAGAATAAGAAACGTGGTTCTCAATAAATGCAGCTAAGATACGATCTGAATTGTATAAACATACATCATCAATTTTTTTATAAATATCTTTTAAAATGACATCCGATTCTTCTGCCATTTTCAATAAGTCTTTATCAATTTGTTCTAAAATCATAAATAACCTCCAAAAGTCCACTTATTCTATTATACACGATTTAAATATTTGTGGTATGCTCAAGTCAAGATATGAAGGGAAGTAAAAAATGGAAAAAGTATTATTTTTAGATTCACCCATGAAAGAAAAGCTGTATGGTTCAAGGCGCATCCAAGAAAAGTTTGGCTTCGGTCCTATGGACAAAAAGATAGGAGAATACTGGGCTATTAGTGCACATGATAATGGCTTAAGTAAGATCAAAAATGGAAAATATAAAGGGGAAACTTTAAAAGATGTATATTTAAATCACAGAGAATTATTTGCGAATGATCCTCATGATAAATTTCCACTATTAGTTAAAATTAATGAGATTCAAGAACCATGTTCTGTGCAGGTACATCCAGATGATGCATATGCTAGAAAACATGAAAATGATTATGGTAAGGCTGAATTTTGTCTGTGGCTAGATGTGGAAGAAGGAACAAAAATCATTCGTGGACATAGTGCCAAGACAAAGGAAGAATTTCGAAAGGCCATAGAAGAAAAAGCTTGGGATACTTTATTCGTTCGTAAGCCAGTGCACGCAAATGAATTTGTTTATACACCTGCAGGAACGATTCATGGTATTGAAGGAAAGTTAATGATGGCTGAAGTGCAACAATCCAGCGATGTTACATATCGTATATATGATTATGATCGAAAAGATGCCGATGGGAATATGCGAAAACTACATATTGATCAGGCTATTGAAGTCACAAATATACCGCATATTGAACCAGATGTGCATCCAGCAGTTACGATGTTAGAAGGAAATGAAGTCATTGAATATGTGAATGAAAAATATTTTAATGTGACTCAATATAAGATACAAAATGAAATTCATATCAACAATCCTTCTTATTCACTTTGTTTACCATTAAGTGGAAATGGAATCTTACATATTGATGGAAAAGATTATGATATTCAAGCAGGCATTGGCTTTATCGTTACAAGTCTAGCAAAAAGATACTCCATCCAAGGCAATATCGATTTGTTGGTAAGTGTGCCAAAATAAAAGATCCGATTGGATCTTATTATTTGATGAAATTCAATAAAAATTCACTGGCACCAATAGTTATAAAACCTTCTTCATCCATCATGGCTTTATAAGGTCGATTTACTACCAATATTTTTTGAATTTGATCATTTAATTTAATGAAAGGACGAATTTCTCGGCTTCGAGTTTCAGAATTTGAGATATCTGTTGAAATTTGAATGTAATATTTACGTTCATTTTTTTGTGCAAAAAAATCAATTTCATTTGTTTTTCGAACGGATTTACCTTCTTTATTTTTCTCAACTGTATCGAAAGTTCCGACATTAACGGCATACCCATTATATATGAGTTCGTTGTACACAATATTTTCTAACAATTGTCCCTCATCGGGATACGCAAAATTTAATCGTGCATTTCTTAAACCTGTATCTACAAAATAGTATTTTCTTAAAGCACCAATTTCTTTCTTTCCACGAATGTCATAGCGATTCGCTTCTTGGAGAATGAAGGCATCCTTAAAATATTGAATATATTTTTCAATTGTTTGTGCATCAATGTTTTCATGTTTAACACTTTTAAATGTATTTGATAATTTCTTAGAATTCAACAATTCGCCTGTCAAATCACTAAGAATGGTACAGAGTTCATCTAAGTTTTCTGTTTTCTTTAGCTTATTATGTTCAACAATATCTTTGAAATAGGTTGTTTCAAATAATCCTTTTAAATATTGTTTCTTTGAATTTTCATCTGATAATACTGCAAGTGGCATGCCACCATACTGCATATATTCATATAAGGCATCTGTTTTAGAACCTTGTCTATAACTGTAAAACTCTTCAAAAGATAATGGATGCATATGGATTTGGCTAGCCTTGTCTCTAAATTCTGTCACAATGTCGGTTGACAACATTTTTGAATTGGATCCAGTAATATAAAGGTCTATGTTTTTTTCATGAGAAAGTCCTAATACAACATCAACAAAAGAGATGGTTTCTGTATCTTTCGCTTTGGCTAATTTGATTTTTCCACCTGTTAATGCAGGATTAACAATGGTAAAAACACGTTGAATCTCATCTAAAATGACGTAACAGTCACTCTTATCTTTAGTGATAGAACGTACATACTTTCCTAGCTCAATGGGATTTCTTAAATGGGCATTCTTATCATCATCAAGTTCAATAAGAATTATATTTTCTTCAGGTATATTATTTTCTATAAGATAATCGGTGAATATTTCATGCAACAAATAGGATTTACCAGTTCTTCTGGGTCCAGTTATGACTTTTGGAAACCCGTTGTTCTTTAATGCGATAAGTTGATTTAAGTATTTAGTTCTTTTTATCATTTTGATCACCTTTTTTGTAGAATTCTACACTTTTTCTGATTATATTTTAAAATGATTTAAAGAATAATTCAATTTATAATCATTTTTTTTGTAGAATTCTACATATTTTCTGACTATAAATTAATGATACACAGATAAAAAGTGGCCTGTATCCTTTACTTTAGGATTTTTGACCACTTTATTTTATCTACAATCATTTTTTCTGTAGAATTCTACATATTTTGGGATTTATGAAAACTTAGAATTGATTTGAAGAGATCCCCATCTGTTTCAATCATAAATGTACCATTCTGTACTTCGGTAAAACTCTTAACAATCGCAAGACCTAGACCGCTGCCAGCTTCATGCCTTGATTTATCGCCACGCACAAAACGTTCGGTAATATCACTATCAAAATCAAGCGGTTCTTTCGAAGTGTTTTTCATTATAATCACAACTGAATTACCAATGTCTTTCACATCCAAGAATACACGCGTGTTTTCTAATGCATACTTAGAAATATTGGTAAATAAGTTTTCAAAAATACGATACGTCTTATTTCCATCCAAACATACATGAATTTCTTTTTCTGGAAGATTTGTCACAAGCTGAAGGTTTTTAGCTTGTAGAAGCTCTTCATTTTCTGCGCATACCTGCTCTATGAATTCAATGATGTTAATATCAGAATATTCTAAATCAATATTACCACTATTGGCTTTGGATACTTCAAACAAATCTGTGATTAGAATGCTTAAACGATCGGTGTATTGATTCAATCGTTCTAAATAACTCTTTTTATCTTCCTCGCTAATACTAGGATCATTTAATAACTCTACATAATTTTTAATACCCGTTAATGGCGTTTTTAAATCATGTGATACATTTGAAATCAATTCCGTCTTGAGATTTTGTGATTGTACTTGTTCTTTTACAGCTTGTTCAAAACCATCCTTAATTTGATAGATATTATTGTTTAAAGATTGGAATAAACCAGAATCTGCAGGCTTAATATTCTCAAAATTACCACTCGATAGATCTTCAGTCATATGTAATATGTCTTGGTATTGACTTTGCACATTTTTGATTTTCTTATAGCCCACAATGCCGATGCCAATTAATGATATAACGACGATAAAGAAAGAGAAGAATGGAATGTTAAGCAATGATATAAACGCAAGAATCAAAATCAGACATATTGAGAAAATAATATACTTTTTAAGGATTTCATCCGATAAATCGGTTGAAATGATTTGTTCCGCTTTATTTGAGAAATAAAGAATGAATTTCCCAATCCATGTTTTATGAAAGAACCAGTCTTTAACCGATGTTGTAAATTGACATTTTAACCAATATACGGATAAACCAATAAAGAATAAGGTGATAGACCACGCAAGAATGTTCACTCCATATACGATAGGCTGACTCAATTCAATGTGATAACGATTTAGAATGTGTAAGAATGTACCTTCAATCGAATAGGTAGTTAATATGCATGTACCACTAGCTAGTAAGGCATCAATTGTTAGAAAAAAGATAAATGCAGGTTCAAATAACCAGTGATTCACATTTCTAAAGATATAGACTTCCTTTTCATACGCATATTTATTAAGGAAGACATATAGAGCGATAATGGCACTACAAATCAAGAAGGCTGTCATAAAGAAATAGGCGTATTGATCGGCATCTAAATCTAAGAGGTCAATTAGACTTGTATTATCATAATTTAAAACAGCTGGAATATAGAATGTTAATACGACATCACTTGGCATATGAAGTGTATAGCCTGGAAAGGGCTCTCCATCACAATAATATGTGCCTTCACAGTATTCATAATACTTTTCACTGTTATAGTTAATAAGATTCACAATATTATCCGTTACATTTAGTGTGTTGGAATCTAATGTTTCATAATATCTTGTATCTTTTTTCTTTATATCCATATTAAATTGTTTTGAAGTTATTTTATTGTTTACATCACATGTATAAAAGAAGTTTGGATCATTTTCAAAAATGTTTTTTGCACTAGATAAAGATGAGTCTAACCCTTTTTTTATATCCTTTTGAATATCTTCCGGTGTATCTTTCTCAAAAGTAATATATTCATACTTTGGATCTTGTTCCAATTTTTTAGCAAGAATAAAAGCTGTAAGATTCTGCTCTAAAGTTTCAGGAAGCTTCGTTGGAGTAGCGGTAGAAACATTTGGATAAAAGCTTGTCACTATACAAGAACCAATGATGCATAAAGCACATAGTATTGTTAAAAAAATATTTTTCTTTTTCATTGTATATTCTCCATTTTATAGCCCTGCCCCCATACAACCTTAATATAAATAGGCTTTTTAGGGTTGGTCTCGATTTTTTCACGTAATTTACGAATATGAACCATAATCGTTTCCGTGTTGATAGCTTCTTCTTTCCATACCAATTCATAGATTTGTTGGCTAGAAAAGACTTGTCCAGGGTGTGAAATCAATAGTTTTAAAATATCAAACTCTTTTGGCGTTAATTTAATATCTCTTGAATTTAACGTCACTCTTTTTGTCGTATTATTTAACACAAGATCACCAATCATATACTCATCTTCGTTCTTTGTCTCATTTTTTAGATTTAAGATTTGTTCATATCTTCTTAAATGCGAACGCACTCTTGCGACTAGCTCCATACTTTGAAATGGCTTGGTGATATAGTCATCGGCACCAATATTTAAACCTGTGATTTTATCGATATCTTCACTTTTTGCACTTAAAAATAGAATTGGAAAGTCATGATGTTTTCTGGCTTCCATGACCATAGAAATGCCATCCATAACAGGCATCATAATATCTACGATGGCTAAATGAATATCGTTTGTTTCAATCTTTTCTAAGCCTTCTTTTCCATTTGCGGCAAGAATCACATTGTATCCTTGATTCTTCATATAAATTCCGATAGCTTCACGAATTCCTTGTTCGTCTTCTACCACTAATATTGTATGTTCCATAAAGTTCTCCTTTTAGTAATGTAAATAAAATCCAATGCATGCACATAATATTCCAATATATAACATAATTATAACCACCTTTCGATAATTTGAAACAATTGCGTAAGACCATAAGAATAGGCAATCAAAGATAATGGTTTACCCAAAAGAATGATCCAGACAAATTTTTTGAGTGACATATGTGTCAGTCCTGCAAGCATACACAAGAGATCATCTGGTGCACAAGGTAAGAAAATAGCTAACATAAAGAAGGTATCAAATTTATTTTGATCATATGTATACTTCATATATTTGTCGTAATCTTTCTTTTTACATACTTTTAGAATGAATCTATGACCATATTTACGAACAAGTAAAAAGATACATATGGATCCGATACAAATACCTATATAGTTATATATAAATCCATTGACTGCTCCAAAAGCTGTAATACCCAAGGCGCTCGATGCACCACCGGGAACAATAGGAATAATCACTTGAATGATTTGTAGAAAAATAAAAAGTAGGGGTGCTAAAATTCCGGCTTTCGACAGTGTAGCCTGTAGAAGCTGTGGATTTGTGAAGTATCCTTGTGAAAAGAAATAAACGCAAATAAGAATCATAAGGATCAATCCAAAGTTTGTTATGTTTTGTATGTTTTTATTTGTCATAAATTATCACCATGATTAATATAACGAATAATTATTAAGGTTCTTTAGTGATAAATCTTAAAGTTTTCTAAATAATTGAATTAAAAAGTTGGAAAAGTGGATAAAATACAAAAATATGGGTTGGAAAAATAGTGTAAATTGTAATAAATGCTTTATATAAAATGAAAACAAAAAAAACTTGTGTCAATTATACACAAGTCTTATTCATAAGCTTTGTATGTACGAATAAGCAATGGAAGTTCAGCCATCAACATACCAATCCATCCAGCTAGATATGAGTATGGTAAAGCCTCGATGCCTAGATGCAAGCTAAAAACAAGTGGGGCAGCTACAATAACTCGAACTGTCATATTCACTAGACTTGAAATGAGCGTAATTTTTAAATCGCCAATCCCTCTAAAGAAGCCTTGGATTCCATTGGTGAAGGCAGGAAGAATATACATGATGGAAATTAAATGTAGATAAGTCACTCCATGCATAATAACTTCTTCATCTTGTACAAATAGACACATCAATGGTTTTGCGAAGATAAAACATACTAGAAAGATAAATATACCGTAGATGGATTCTAAAACCATTCCGCAACGAAATCCTTCCTGCATACGATTTTTCTTTCCTGCACCCTTATTTTGTGCCATTAAAGCCGTCATAGAGTGAGCAATGTTTTGTTCCGGGGTATACGCAAAGTCATCAATTCGATTGACGGCCGTAAAGGCAGCTACAACCGATACACCCATCGTGTTGACAATCATTTGAATACCAAGCTTTCCTAGTTGCACAGTCGCCTGCTGCATAGCACTTGCCCAGCCATACGCAATGGTGCGTTTTAATAATGAAATATCAAATACCAGCCACTTTTTACCCAGTTGTAGAAGTGGCACTTTCTTTTGTATATATAGAATACAGAATAGGCAACATAAAGCTTCGCTAATCACTGTAGAAATGGCACATCCTTTGCTTCCTGCATGTAAAACAACCACAAAGAATAAGTCTCCAAAGATATTTAAAATGGAACTGATAATTAAGAAATATAGGGGTGATTTACTGTCGCCTAAAGCGCGTAGTGTACTCGCAAAAAAGTTGTATAAAAAGGTAAAGACTAAACCGGCAAAGATGATTTGCAGATAGGTAGTAGTCATATTGAAAATGGATGAATCTACCTGCATAAATTTAAGAATTTGTGGTGAAAAAAATATGCAGATCAGTGTCAATACAAGTGAAAATACAAGTCCTGCAAGCATGGTTGTGCTCATTTGACGAGCGAGTTTTTCTTCATCTTTAGCCCCATAATACATGCCAATCAATATGCTTGCACCCATACAAAGTCCATTTAGAAATAGGATGAATAATGTCGTGATTGGATTACAAATTCCGACTGCGGCCAAAGCTTCTTTTCCAACAAAGTGCCCTACAATAATACTGTCAACGGCATTATATGTTAATTGGAATAGATTTCCCAATACTAAGGGAATGGTAAAGTGAACTAACATAGGCATGATTTTACCTTGTGTCATATCTTGTGTCATAATCAAACTTCCTTTTTTTTGTCCATATTTTGCGCTTTTTCATCCAAAAATTCAATATTATGTTAGAATAGTCTCATGAAAATTTCAGTAGAACAATTAAAACAATTAAATAAAGAAGAATATATCTTAATTGATATTCGTGATGCCGAAGAAGCCTTTAAAAATCCAATCGAGAACAGTATTGTATTAAGTGGAGAAAGTGCTTTGGAAACAGAATTTGATTCAACTAAGAAGATCATTGTCGTTTGCGCTCAAGGCTATGTCAGTGATATTGTTGCACAAAAATTGCAGGAAAAATATGAAGCGTATAGTGTAGATGGTGGGTATGTTTCAATCGTTATGGATAAGATGAACACAAATGTGTCGGATGATTTTTGCGCACAAGTCGAAAGAAGTATTATTAAAACGTATCGAAGAAAGATTTGGTCAAAATTTACCAAAGCCATCCGTGATTATGAGCTTGTCAAAGAAGGCGATTGCATTGCGGTATGTATTTCGGGCGGAAAAGATTCGATGTTGATGGCAAAGTGTTTTCAAGAACTGCATAAACATTCACCGGTTCCTTTTGATGTGAAATATATTGTGATGGATCCAGGCTATTCAAAAGAGAATCGCGAGGTTATTGATAGGAATGCCGATAAACTAAATATTCCAATTGAAATCTTTGAGAGTGATATTTTTGACAATGTTTTTAATATTGAAAAGAATCCATGTTATATATGTGCAAGAATGCGAAGAGGTCATTTGTATAACTATGCCAAGAATTTAGGGTGTAACAAAATAGCTTTGGGACACCATTATGATGATGTGATTGAAACCATTTTAATGTCTATGCTTTATGGGGGACAAATTCAAACTATGATGCCAAAGTTACATTCGAACAACTTTAAGGGTATGGAAGTCATTCGACCACTATACTTGATTCATGAAGATGATATTAAGACTTGGGCAAAACGCAACAATCTGTATTTCATTCAGTGTGCATGCAAATTCACTCAGGCTTGTGCCAATGAAACATGTTTAACACAATCCAAGTCAAAGCGTTTAGAAATGAAAAACTTAATCAAGGAATTGAAGAAAGTCAATCCGTTTGTAGAGCAGAATATTTTTAAGAGTGTAGAAAATGTAAGTCTTAAAACCGTGATTGCCTATAAGGATGATCATGCAAGACATCACTTTTTAGATACATATGATGAAGAGGGAAATGAATAGTTTCTCTATTTTCATTTTTATTTACAAAAATGTAATAATTTACATTGACTATTTTTCACTACGTTCTATAATGGAATTATTGTGGAGGAAACGAATTATGTATAAAACTGAAAGCTTTAAACCAGATACTTTTAAACCCGCTCGTTTTGAGTCGGATGGAAAAATTACATTGTCAGGAAAAGAAATTCCATATCATACAATTTGCGAAGACAATGTCATCTATGGACCAGATGGAAATCCAGTCGCATCGATTTTTACGTATGCCTATTTTAGAAGCGATGTAGAAGATACAGCTAATCGTCCTGTTGTCTTTGCGTATAATGGAGGTCCTGGATCAAGTTGTATGTATGTTCATGCAGGTTTTCTAGGAACGCGTCGTATGCAGTATGATGAGGTGGATCGTGAAAGTGCTTTTGGACCTTATAAAGTCATTGATAATCCAGATTGTTTAATTGATATTGCGGATATCGTATTGATTGATCCTGTTGGAACCGGATATGGTGTATTGATTGATGAAAGTAAGAAGAAAGATTTCTTTGGCATTGAACAAGATGCAGAAGCCCTATTGACAGTTCTTGAAGCTTGGGTTCGTCGTTATAATCGTGGTTTGTCACCAAAATATTTATGTGGCGAAAGTTATGGATGTACTCGTAGTGCAGTCGCTGCAGGAATTGCTGCCACAATGGGAAGAGAAAGAGGCTATGGTATTGCCTTTGATGGTATTGTGTTTATTGGAAATACGGTTACTGTAGGTAAATACTTTGGTGAAGGCTTACCTGTTGAAACAAGTGTATTGGGTTTCCCAACATATGCAGGGGTAAATTGGTATCATAATCATCCAACCGATCAAAGTGTAGAAGACTTTGTGAAAGAAGCCAAAGCTTTCGCAGATCATGATTATGTACTTGCACTTTATAAAGGAGAAGCCATTTCGGAAGAAGAAAAAGAACATATCTTAGAAAAAGTAAGTTATTATACAGGTGTTTCTAGAGAATACTTGATTCGTCATGGCTTAAAAATCGATGATGATGACTATCGTCAAGAAGTATTAAAGACAAAAGGAAAAGCTGTATCTCGTTATGATGGTCGTGTGACTCGTCCCTTATTAGAGCCTGAACAAGATGAAATCAAAAAGGCATTGTGGGATGATGCGACAGCCGATCGTTACGATACATTCTTCTATGCTGCATTTACAGGAGATCTACTTCCAAAATTAAATGTAAAATTAGACCGTAACTTTATTCCAGGAACTGATTATTATATGCATTGGGATAAAGAAGAAAAGAAAGGTACAACCGCAGAAGAATTGCGTTATGCAATGACACGTCGTCCAGGAATGCGAGCATTCTTTGCGAATGGATGGTTTGATCTATGTACTGAATTTGGATATGCATGGCACACAATGGATCATGCAGGACTACCAAAAGATCGTGTATTCTGGAAAGGATACCAAAGTGGACATATGATTTATCTTGGTGAAGATAATGTTCATGAATTATGTTCAGATATTCGTGATTTTATTCTTGGTAAGAATCCTAAATCTCAATTTTAATAATGGCTCACTTCGGTGAGTCTTTTTTTCTTGTGATGATAAATAAAGGAAAAATAGTGAACTTTTAATGGAAGAAATTGGCTTTTTGAAAGTCACAACGGAATCACCGAAATGTTTTAATGAAACATTTCTCATTTTCGTTAAATATGTGTGTTGAATATTTTTAAAATTCGTGAGTAATTGTGATAAAAGACAAAACCGTTGGATTACTACCCAACGGTTTTCTTATAAGGCATTTTTGCACGCATATCTTTTAATCGATTTAATGCGGCAAGTAAGGTTTCATCTTTTTTCGCAAAGTGGAAACGAATATAGCGATTTTCCTTCTCTTTAAAGAAACTAGATCCAGGAACGGCTGCCACACCGACGTTTTTAATCAGGTCTACACAGAAGTCTAAATCAGAATCATAGCCAAACTCACTGATATCGACCATGACATAGTAAGCTCCTTGAGGTTCTGTATGCGGAATGTTCAATTCTTTTAAGCCATTGATGAATAAATCTTTCTTATGTGTATATGACTTTTGTAGTTCATCATAATAAGCATCACTAAATTCAAGCCCTACTACAGCTGCTTCTTGAAGTGGAGCTGCCGCACCAACGGTTAAAAAGTCATGTACTTTCTTGATTTGTTCGATGATATTTTCTGGGGCAATACAATAGCCTAAACGCCATCCTGTAATGGAATACGTTTTAGATAGGGAGCTACAAGAAATGGTTCTTTCAAACATACCAGGTAAAGAGGCAAAATATGTGTGTTTGTATGGTGCATATACAATGTGTTCATAAACTTCATCCGTAATCACATACGTATCATATTTTACGGCAAGACTAGCGATATATTCCAATTCTTCTTTTGAGAAGACTTTTCCACAAGGATTGCTTGGATTGCACAAAATCAAAGCTTTCGGATGTTGTTTAAACGCATTTTCTAATTCTTCTTTATCAAAATTGAATACAGGTGGATGTAAAGGAACATAAATTGGATCAGCACCACAAAGGATGGTATCTGCTCCATAGTTTTCATAGAATGGAGAGAAGACAATCACTTTATCGTTTGGATCACAAACACTCATCATGGCTGCCATCATAGCTTCGGTACTTCCACAAGTGACAACGATGTTCTTGTTTGAATCTAAATCTAGATTCATATATTTTGATTGTTTCTTAGCTAAGGCATCTCTAAAGTTTTGAGCACCCCAAGTAATCGCATATTGATTATAATCTTCATGAGCAACTTGTTCTAGTCGATTCAATATTCCTTTTGGTGGATCAAAATCAGGGAATCCCTGCGATAGATTGATCGCACCATATTCATTTGCGATTCTTGTCATTCGACGAATCACAGAATCCGTAAATGTCTTGGTTCTTTTTGATAATTTTTTCATAATCACACTTCCTTTTTCATTTTTTGCATTGTATCATTTTTTGTGGAAATGTAAAATATAATTGAGGTGATGTTCGATGGAAAAATCTAAAGTATACTATACGGATTTTCATACCCGTAAATTAGGTGAGGGCCTACCTACAAAACTGCAATTGTTGGTTAAGAAAGCTGGAATTGCCAATTTGGATTTAGATGGAAAGTTTGTCGCAATCAAAATGCATTTTGGAGAATTAGGAAACATTGCATATTTACGTCCAAATTATGCACGTGCCATTGTGGATGTGGTAAAAGAATTAGGGGGAAAACCATTCTTAACCGATTGTAATACAATGTATCCAGGATCAAGAAAAAATGCTTTGGAACACTTGGAGTGTGCTTGGCAAAATGGCTTTACACCATTAACTGTGGGATGTCCCATTTTGATAGGAGATGGACTAAAAGGAACGGATGATATTGAAGTGCCAGTCGTTGGTGGAGAATATTGTCAAACAGCTAAAATAGGTCGTGCAATTATGGATGCCGATGTCTTTATTTCTTTGACACACTTTAAAGGACATGAATCAACAGGCTTTGGTGGGACCATAAAAAATATTGGTATGGGATGTGGTTCGCGTGCAGGTAAAAAAGAACAACACTGTTCAGGCACTCCTCATGTTGATGAAAAGCTATGTCGTGGTTGCAAACAATGCTTTAAAGAATGTGCGAATAATGGATTGGAATATGATGAAACAACACATAAGATGCATATTAATGAAACAAACTGTGTTGGATGTGGACGTTGTTTAGGGGCATGTAACTTTGATGCGATCTCCTTCAATAACTATAATGCGAATGAATTGTTGAATAAGCGTATGGCTGAATACACAAAAGCCGTTGTGGATGGACGTCCTAACTTCCATATTTCTTTAATTGTGGATGTTTCACCAAACTGTGATTGTCATGCCGAAAATGATTTACCAATTTTACCAAATATAGGAATGTTGGCATCTTTTGATCCACTTGCCCTAGATCAAGCCTGTGTAGATTTATGTATGAAGGCAAAACCAATGCCAGGATCACAATTAGATAAACATCTACATGATCCAAATTTCTGTGATCATCATGACCACTTCACAAATTCTACGCCTGAATCGGAATGGAAATCTTGTCTAGAACATGCTCAAAAGATTGGTTTGGGAAATCGAGAATATGAGTTGATTGAAATGAAATAAACAGTAGCCTAGGCTACTGTTTTATTTAGGATACGAACTAAAATTGGAACGATGATCAATTGAATGATGATTCCAGGAAGGCAAGTGATAAAGCTTGCCGTCATAAATACAGATAGTGTATAGCCTTGTGTACTTAGTACAAATGTGTTGACTAAGCCATTCACAATTCTTCCTGCAAGCATCGCAATAATTAAACTTATGTATAATTTGGGCATTTCGTTTTTGAAATTGATGTTTTTTTCACACAAACCAGTAACTAAACCATATACAGCTAGTTCAATCATCATTTGGGGCAAAATCATAGCTGGAGGCATTCCTGTTGTCATACTTGAAAGAAATGGTGTAATAATTCCGCATGCTAAACCATAGGGAGCTCCACAAAATAATCCACAAATCAATACAGGAATGTGCATTGGTAAAAATACACTACCTCCATTTGGAATTACGTGAAAGGCCATTGGAAGTAATACGCCTATCGCAATGCATAGAGCACTTGATACTAATTTTTTTGTTGTACTTTTCATAATCAGATTCCTCTTTCTTTCATTAAAAAACAAATTTCTTTAAGCGAGAAAATGCTTCTTCTACTAAAATTGTTGGTAAAGCTAAATTCATTCGAATCGTATTTGGATTCATAAATGGACGCCCATCTTGCCAACATACACCATAGTGAACCCCTTTCTTTAAAAGTTCATCCATCGTGATATCATGTGTATCTAAATACTTTGTGCAATCTAGATACAACATATACGTTCCTTCCGGCTTAATGACTTCAATACCTTTGAAATTGTTGTGGATAAAATCAAGTGCATAATCTATATTATTCGAAATGACTTCATTTAATTCATTGACCCAATCCAATCCCTCTTTACAATAAGCACCCATAAGAGCATGAACACTTAATATGTTAGGTGAATTGTAGTGAGATAAAGAGGCTTGTTTATTTAATCGATCACGAAGATATTTGTCGTAAACAATATGGTATGAACCGACTAAACCTGCAAGATTGAATGTTTTACTAGGGGCATAGGCCGCAATCGTTCTTTTCTTGGCATCTTCACTTATGGATTGCGTAGGAATATGTGTGTTTTCTTTACGTACTAGATCGGACCAGATTTCATCGCTAAAGACTAAAACATCATGTTTTTTACAGATATCCATAAATCTCTGGATTTCTTCTTTTTTCCATACTCTTCCCGTTGGATTGTGTGGGGAACAGAAAATCGCAAAATGGATATTATGTTTGATAATCTTCTTTTCAATATCTTCATAATCCATAGCCCAGTTATCTTCTTTTTTTAGCGGGCTATCAATAATTTTTCTTCCCAAATTATTCAACGTGTGAATAAACCCAATATAACATGGTGACTGCACTAAAATGGGTTCGCCACTAGCACTAAAAGCCTCAAGTGCACTGGATAAAATACCAAGAACACCATTTTCATATCCGATAGCCTCTTTTTCCACATCTATGCCATGTGTTTCTTTCTGCCAGAATTGAATGGCTTTATAGTAATCTTCTGGCATTTCAAAATATCCAAAGTGAGGCTCTTTGATTCTTTCAAACATTTGTTTTTGAATATTTTCAAAAACAGGATAGTTCATATCTGCAACCCACATAGGGATTGTAGAAAAGTTTGGGTCTACCTCTACATCTTTAATAGGTAGAACATCAAGGGCAAGGGCATCGTGTCCTTTTCGATTTAAAAGAGTTGTAAAATCGTATTTCATAATAAAAAATTCTCCTTAACACAATAATAGTATAATTTTTTGGAATTTGAAATATCGAACGATATCATGTATAATGCTCGCATGACAGATAGTACTTCAACTTTAAAAAAGATTGTCGACTTATTGATTGACATCATCTATAAGACACATACCTATTTCTTGAGTATGAATGACTCATTTGAAGCACAATTATCTGATAAGCAACTTCACTTCTTGATTATTGGCTTGTTGGGTATCGGAATGCTTCTTGTGATTTATCCACTATTTAAGTGGATGGCAAAAAAGAACTTAACTGTTTTAATTAGTTGGTTCTACGTATTTACTGTACTTGTAGTCATCACATTTGCGATTGAAATAGGCCAATGGTATTCGCATACAGGCGAAATGGACTTCAATGATATTTTGGCAGGTTTGGTCGGCTATTTTGCGATGTCCTTCATATTCCTGCTTGTGGTTGCGATTATCGAATTAATAAAATCGATTTTTAAGAAGAAATAATCAAAAGTTATTTCTTTTTTTTTGATTCCATTTGTGGGATGATTAAATCAGAAAGAAGGAATGCCTATGCGTACTCGTTTTTATAATGCACGTATACTGACAATGAAGGATTTTGATGTTTTTTCAGGGGAAATCTGGATAGAAGATAATAAGATTATATATGTAGGAAAACAGAAAGCTTCTACTTTTTGTTTTGACCGAGAAATAGATGTACACCAGAATCTAATTATGCCAGGATTTATTAATGCGCATACTCATTCTGGAATGACTTTTTTAAGATCAATGGCCGATGATATGCCTTTGCAGCAATGGCTAAATGAAAAGGTATTTCCGATTGAGGAAAAACTAACCCAAGAAGACATTTATTTCTTTTCAAAACTTGCGATATTAGAATATCTAACGAGTGGAATCACTACAAATTTTGACATGTATTTAAATCCTGAAGCAATTGTACATACAAGTCTTGATATGAATTATCGAACGGTATTATGTGGTGCAGTTAATGATTTTTGTCTATCTGTAGAAGATGTAGAACGTTGCTTCAATGCATACAATCAAAAAAATAGTTTGATTTCTTATATACTAGGTTTTAGTCATGAATATACCAATTCAAAAGAAAAAATTCAACAAGTTGCAGCATTATCTCATAAATATAAAGCGCCAGTTTATACACATTTAAGTGAAACAGAATATGAAGTTAATACATGTAAAGAAAAGACGGGACGCAGTCCTGTTGAATACTTATGTGATCTAGGTGTATATGATTATGGTGGTGGAGCCTTTCATTGCGTACATATGAGCGCGCATGATTTAGATTTATTCGCCAAAAAACATTTGAATGTCATCACAAATCCAGCATCCAATCTAAAACTAGCTAGTGGTATAGCTCCAATCCAATCGATGCTTCAACGAAATATCAACGTATGTTTAGGAACGGATGGGCCAGCCAGTAATAATTGTCTAGATATGTTTAGAGAGATGTTTTTAGTGACAGGACTAGCTAAATATAAAGAGAAGGATGCTTCTGCAGTCGATGCTTATGAAGTGTTGAAAATGGCAACGGTGAATGCGGCGAAAGCTTTACATTTAAATTGTGGTGTCTTAGAAGCTGGAAAGTTGGCAGATTTAATCATTTTAGATCTACATCAACCGAATATGCAGCCAATTAACAATGTCGCAAAAAATATTGTATACAGTGGATCTAAATCCAATGTAAAATGTACTATGGTCAATGGTAAAATTCTATATGAAGATGGACACTTTCATGTGGGATTTGAGATTGAGGCACTATATGATGAAGTACAAAAAAGGGTAGAGAGGTTAATGCGATGAATATACAGATTTTTGGGAAGAACAAATGCTTTGATACAAAGAAAGCACAACGCTATTTTAAAGAAAGAAATATTAAGTTTCAGTTTATTAATTTAGACGAAAAAGAAATGAGTAAGAAAGAATTTGAGAGTGTGCTTAGACAAGTTGGCATCGATTCCATGATCGATCCAAAGGCTAAGGATAAAGAATTATTGACAATGTTGAATTACTTGTCGAATAAAGAAGATAAAGTGTATCTCAATCAGCACATACTAAAAACGCCAATCGTGCGTAACGGCAAATTGGCGACAGTAGGCTACGAACCAAATGTTTGGAAAACATGGGATTAGTCTTTGTATAAGAAACAATCTTTTTCGTGAGAATAAATCACACCGATGGCTTGAAGAAAGGAGTATATAATGGTACTTCCTACAAACTTCATGCCTCTTTTTTTTAAATCATTTGATATGGAATCTGAAAGAGTCGATGTAGTTTTTCCTGTTTCATAAATAATCTTTCCATGTGTAAAAGTACATAAATAATTATAAAAAGTTTGATACTCTTCTTGAATGGATTTAAAAATCTTCGCATTTGAAATACTCGCTTTGATCTTTAATTTGTTACGAATGATATTAGGATTGTTTCTTAATTGTTTTATTTTTTCTTCATCAAATTCAATCACTTTATCAATGTCAAAATCTTCATAAGCCTCTTTAAAAGCTTCTCTTTTATTTAGAACACACTGCCAACTAAGACCTGCCTGAAAAGATTCAAGTATCAACATTTCAAATAGATATTTTTCATCTGTATTCAGTTTTCCCCATTCATAATCATGATATTCAATATATTTTGGATTGTTTAGATTACACCACGTACATCGTTTCATAATGTCATTTTAAAGTAGATAAAATGTGAATTCAATGATAAACTTGAATCAGTTGGTTATTCTCACTTGAGAATAACGGAAAGGATTTTATGCAAGATTCATTTGGTCGAAATATAAATTATATGCGAATCTCATTAACTGACAGATGTAACTATGCTTGTTACTACTGCAAGCCAGACATTTCAAAACATCTTTGTCATTCAGATATATTGACGTATGAACAACTTTTAGATATTTGTAGATGTGCCATTACTTTAGGAATCACTCGATTTAAAATCACGGGTGGAGAACCCACACTTCGTAAAGGCTATATTGACTTCATTCGTAGGTTAAAAGAATTGGATGGAGTTGAACAAGTAACTCTCACAACCAATGGAAGTTTATTTTCTTTTACAGATTTAGATGAACTAAAAAAAATAGGGCTTGATTGTATTAACTTTTCAATTGACACACTCGATGAATCTGAATATTTAAAGATATGTAAAAAGAACAATTTGAAGAAGGTTCTTTCAAATCTAGAATATGCATATCAGATTGGGATCTTTGTGAAAGTGAATTGTGTTGTGGACAATCTATTTACGTTTTCTCGGTTTGAATCTATGCTAGAACTCATCAAAGATAAAAAGATTGCGTTGCGATACATTGAATTGATGCCACTAAAATATAGTGATCGAAACACTAAAATGAATGAACTGATTGAATGTGTACAAAAGAATTATACATTAAATGCATATAATAATAAGCTTGGCAATGGACCAGCCCATTATTATACAATACCAGAGTTTAAGGGATATATTGGTTTTATTGAAGCGTTACATAATAAATTTTGTGGCGACTGTAATCGTATACGCTTAAGTAGTGTAGGACGATTGAAATTATGTTTATTCCATAGTGATGGAGTGGATTTAAAACCTTATCTAAATGATTTGGAAGAACTAGAAAAAGTGATGAAAGAGTGGATATTCAAGAAGCCTAAGGAACATCATTTTGAAGAAGAACATTCGTCGACGGTGATGAATGAAATTGGAGGTTAAAATGGAATTAACACATTTTGATGAACATGGAAATGCACGCATGGTGGATGTAAGTGAAAAGAATGTTACTTCAAGAAGTGCTTGTGCGGTTGGAAGTATATTGGTAAATAAAGAAATTCTACATAAAATTGAGCAGAGTGACATGAAAAAAGGAGATGTATTAGGTGTAGCTCGTATTGCCGGAATTATGGGTGTAAAAAAGACGAGTGAGTTAATTCCTTTATGTCATCCTTTAATGATTAATAAGGTGAATATTGATTTTGATGTTGATAGAGCAAATTGTTTGATCTATGCCTACTGTACCGTGAAGTGTAATGGGAAAACGGGTGTAGAAATGGAAGCTTTGACAGGTGTAAATGTTTGTCTTCTGACAATTTATGACATGTGTAAAGCTGTAAGTAAAGATATGGAAATCAAAAATGTACATTTGGTTTCTAAATCAGGTGGAAAAAGTGGAGATTTTGTATGGAAGGAATAATTAAAGCTATTTGTATTAGTGAACAAAAAGGAACAGAAAAACATCCGGTTCAAGATATTGATATTATTGAGAATCATGGATTAGAAAATGATGCGCATGCGGGTAAATGGCATCGCCAAGTTTCTTTATTATCTTATGAAAAGCGTGAAGAATTTAAAGCTAAAGGAGCTGATGTGGAGGATGGTGCCTTTGGCGAGAACTTACTTGTATCAGGTATTGAATTCACAAGTTATCCAGTAGGGACACAATTTAAGATTGGGAATGTATTACTAGAACTGACGCAAATAGGCAAAAGCTGCCATTCGCATTGTGCAATCTATCATCAAGTTGGTCAATGTATTATGCCTCATCTAGGTGTATTTACGCGTGTAATACATGGTGGACATATTTGCGTTGGAGATACCGTTGAAGTCATTGAAAATAAAGATTCTAGAATGCGTGTAGCCGTATTGACATTAAGTGATAAGGCAAGTACTGGACAAAGAAAAGATGAGAGTGGTCCATTAATTGAAAAGATCATGACTGAACATGGATACAATGTGACAAGTGTGACAGTGATTGCGGATGATGAAAATGAAATTGTTTCGCAACTCATCAATTTAAGTGATCGTTGCCAAAATGATTTGATTCTTACAACCGGAGGTACCGGACTTAGTATTCGTGATGTGACGCCAGAAGCCACAATGAAAGTTATGACAAGAAATGTTCCAGGTATTAGTGAAGCATTGCGCTATGAATCGATGAAATATACAAATAAGGCTATGTTGTCTCGTGGTGCAAGTGTATTAAGAAATCAGACTTTGATTATTAACTTGCCAGGAAGTCCTAAGGCAGTAAAGGAAAGTCTAGATATTATTTTAGGACCATTAAAACATGGTTTAGAAATTATGAAGGGTGAAGCGAGTGAGTGCGCAAGGAAATAATTTAGATTTAACTCCAATCTGGATATCTTTAAAAACGGCAAGTATCACAATAGTAATCATATTTATTCTTGGTTTACTGGCGGCATGGTGGATTTATTCAAGAAAGAGCGAAGCTTTGAAAATGGTCTTTGATGGAATCTTTACTTTGCCTATGGTTTTACCACCTACAGTAGCTGGATTTTTCTTGTTGATGATCTTTGGCGTAAATCAACCTATAGGAAAATTTTTTATGAGTGCATTTGGCATTCGCATCGCATTTAGCTTTAGTGCGACTGTGATTGCAGCAGTGGTCATTTCATTTCCACTCATGTATCGAAATGCCAGGGGCGCCTTTGATCAAGTGGATACGGATTTAGTGTATGCCGCAAGAACTTTAGGAATGAGCGAATGGAACATCTTCTTGAAAGTATTGATTCCCAATGCTTTACCAGGAATTATTAGTGGTGGTGTCCTTGCGTTTGCGCGTGGCTTAGGTGAGTTTGGAGCAACGGCGATGCTTGCAGGAAACATCATTGGAAAGACAAGAACACTTCCTGTAGCTGTATATAGTGAAGTGATGAGTGGAGATATGGAATCAGCTGCCTTTTATGTGTGGGTGATCATTGGCATTTGTTTTATAGCTGTGATTTTGTTGAATCTATATCAATTATATGTTCGAAAGAAAAGGAGTTTCTAAATGTTGGAAGTACAAATATATAAGAAGCTTGCAGAATTTGATTTAGACGTTTCCTTTCAAGTGAACGACAATATTTTAGGGCTTATGGGAGCTTCAGGATCCGGTAAAAGTATGACATTAAAATGTATAGCTGGAATTGAAATGCCAGATCAAGGACGGATTGTATTAAATGGTCGTGTTTTATTTGATTCAGAAAAGAAAATAAATGTACCGATTCAAAAACGAAATGTGGGCTATATGTTTCAAAGCTATGCTCTATTTCCCAATATGAATGTATATGAAAATATTAGTGTGGGATTAAGGGCTAGAATGGTAAAAGATGTGGATATTGTGGCTCAAAAAGTGATGAAACAATTTCAAATTAGTGAACTTGCCTCAAGATATCCCAAACAATTATCGGGTGGACAAAGACAAAGGGTGGCATTGGCTCGTTTGATGGCTTATGAACCAGATGTTCTTTTATTGGATGAACCATTTAGTGCTTTAGATGAAGATTTAAAGGAGGATTTATTAAGGGAACTTAAAAGTGAGCTTCAAATTTCAAAACCGGTTATTTTTGTATCACACAATAAGGAGGAAGTAAATGAGTTGTGTGATTTTAAATATAAAATTAAACAAGGAGAGATCGTATGAAAAACGGTTTAAGTGTTTTATTGGCTGGAGTCATGGTCACAAGTTTATTTGGGTGTAGTTCAAATGAACCAAAAGAACAAGTAAAACTTACAATTGCGGCAGCCGCAAGTTTGGAAAACGCATTTGAAGATGAATTGATTCCAATGTTTGAAAAAGAGTATCCAAATGTAACGATTGAAGGTGTTTATGATAGTAGTGGAAAATTACAGTTTCAAATTGAAAAAGGATTAGATGCTGATGTCTTCTTTAGTGCAGCTACAACACAGATGAACGCTTTAAAAGATGAAAATTTAGTGGATGCAGATTCAATTTTAAATGTATTAGAGAATAAATTGGTATTGATCAAAGGAAAAGACAGCACTACAACAATCACTAGATTTGATAATATTAAAGAAGTTTCAATTATTGCGATTGGAAATCCAGAAGTAGTTCCTGCAGGAAGCTACGCAAAGGAAGCTTTGACAAATTTAGGTGTATGGGATTCCATTCAAGATCGTTTAAGCTTAGCGGGAAATGTAACGGAAGTATTGTCTCAAGTTGAAACACAAAATGCAGAAATTGGTTTAGTTTACGCGACAGATGCTGCAAGTAGTGATAAAGTAGAGGTAGTGGCAGAGTGCGATAATTCATTATTAGCTACACCAGTACTATATCCAGTTGGTCGTGTATCGAGTACAAAGCATAAAGATGAAGCCAATTCATTGATTGAATTCTTAAAGAGCGATAAAGCTTTAAAAGTATTCAAAAAATACGGATTTAAAAAAGGAGAGTAAGATGAAATTAATCAAGACACAGGATGCCGTAGGGCATGTACTTTGTCATGATATAACGCAAATCATTAAGGGTGTCACGAAAGATGCCCTTTTTCGTAAGGGTCATATTGTGACAGAAGAAGATATTCCTTTATTGTTGTCAGTTGGAAAAGAACATTTATATGTTTGGGAAAATGACGAGAGCATGATGCATGAAAATGATGCAGCTATGGTTTTACTAGATATGTGTAAAAATGAATACATGTCTTATGGTGAAATCAAAGAAGGAAAAATCGAATTAAAAAGTGAGATTCACGGGTTGTTGAAAGTAGATCGTAAGGCTTTGTTTACAGTAAATTCATTTGGACAGATGATGATCGCAACAAGACATGGAAACACAGTAGTAAATCCGGGTGATAAACTTGCGGGTATGCGTATTATTCCCTTGGTGATTGAAAAGGAGAAGATGGATAAAGTTAGATCATTTATCACATCTCCTATTCTTGAAATTAAGCCGTTTGTATTAAAGAAAGCGGCTGTAATCACAACAGGAAGTGAAGTGTATAAAGGAAGAATTCAAGATACATTTACACCAGTTATTCAAGCTAAATTGGCTGAGTTCGGTTGTGAAATGGTGTATCATGCGATTTGTGATGATGACGATAAAATGGTGACAGAAAAAATCAATGAAGCATTGACACAAGGGGTAGATATTGTACTTTGTACAGGTGGAATGAGTGTGGATCCAGATGATCGAACGCCACTCGCAATCAAGAACACAGGCGCCAATATAATTAGCTATGGTTCTCCAATTCTTCCTGGTGCTATGTTTTTGCTTTCTTATAAAGGAGAAGTCCCAATTGTTGGTCTTCCCGGATGTGTTATGTATGCCAAAAGAACGGTATTTGATTTAGTACTTTGTCGTTTACTTGCCAAGGATGTAGTGACATACGAAGAATTGTGTGATTTAGGTGAAGGTGGATTGTGCTTAGGATGTGATATTTGCACATATCCAAATTGTGGATTTGGAAAATGAGATATAAACTAAAAATTCAAATTGGTAATAATGAACCAAATTTTGGCAAGGGTGTTGTAGAACTATTGGAATTATGCGATAAGTATGGTTCTCTATCAAAGGCTTATAAAGAAATGGGAATGTCAAATTCAAAGGCTTGGAAAATCATCAAAAGAGCTCAAGAAGATTTGGGTTATGAACTGGTTCATACGACGAGTGGTGGTAGTCTTGGTGGAGGCTCGCAATTGACTTTAGAAGGAAAAGAATTGGTACGTAAATATAAATTGTTCCAAGAAAAAATAGAAATGTATTCCGAACAAGTGTTTAAGGAAGTATTTGAAAATGAATAAAGAGGAAGTATTGATTATTACTTTTAAAAGTATTCAAGATGTTCTAGATTTGGAGTCTAAGACAAAAAACGGGCGTATGATACCTGTTCCAAGTTGTGTTAAGGCAGGATGTGGCATGTGTTTTATGTCGAAGGATCTAGATGAGAAAAAGTGGAAACTCTTTTTAGAAGAACAAGATGTTTTGTATGAGGATATAGTAAGGATGAAATTTTGATGAATGAAAAAATATATTGTAAGAGTGGTGGATGTAGTGCTAAATTGGGCGCAAAGAAATTGAGTCATATTCTAGAAATAATTGATTCTTATAAAGACAGTCATGTTTTGGTTGGATTTGATTCAAGGGATGATGCGGCAGTTTATCAAATCGATGAGAATCATGCGTTTATATCTACTTTGGATTTCTTTCCACCTATGGTAGAAGATCCATATTTGTATGGTCAGATTGCAGCAACAAATGCACTCAGTGATATTTATGCGATGAATGGTACGCCAAAAACAGCTTTAAATATTGTGTGTTTTCCAGACAATGAGGATTTGAATATTTTAGGTAAAATCATTGAAGGAGGAAATTCTAAGCTAGTTGAAGCTGAGTGTGCACTAGCTGGAGGGCATTCCATTCGTGATGATTCAATTAAATATGGCTTGAGTGTAACTGGTTTGGTAAATCCAAAAGACGTAAAGAAAAATAATGGCACCCAATGTGGGGATGTCTTGATTTTGACGAAGCCTTTAGGTGTCGGTTTGACTTTAAATGCGTTGCGTATGGATGATTGTTCTAAAGAAATGCAGGAAAGAGTCTTTAAAAGTATGACTACATTAAACAAGTATGCTTGTGATGTTTTAAAAAAATATGATGTGCATGCTCTAACCGATGTAACGGGTTTTGGCTTGTTGGTGCATTTAAATGAGATGCTAGACGAAAAAAATAGTGCAGTGATTTATAAGGATTCGATTCCATATTTTGATGACTGTCAAAAGTATGTCGAAGAATTTTATTTAAGTGGGGCTGCCCAGACCAATCGCAATAGTGTAGAGGGTAAGATTCGTTTTGATTGTGATTTCTTTACAGAAGAAATCTTGTTTGACCCACAAACGAGTGGTGGCTTATTAGCTAGTGTATCTAAAGCGGATTTAGAAATGCTAGAGAAAGATTTCAAGGAAAATAATCTTGAATTGTATGTTGTGGGTGAAGTCATTGAGAAAAATGAATATAATGTATATGTAAGAGGTAGGAAGATATGAAAACTTTAGATTGTAGAGGATTAGAGTGTCCACTTCCTGTTGTAAAGACAAAGGAAGCTTTAAAAGAAGAAAATGTAGTTTCAACAATTGTGGATAATGAGATTGCGGTTGAAAACTTAACGAAGTTTGCGAAAGTAAAAAATTATACGGTAAATTCTAAAAAAGAGGGTAAGGATTATATTGTTGAAATTTCAAAGGGTGATGAAGAAGCAGATTTTGAAGTGGAATACACATATGCGGACTGCAGCTTGGCTAAGCCTAAAACGGTTGTTGTGTGCGCAAGTAATGTGATGGGTTCAGATCCGGATTTAGGTGCGATTTTAATGAAATCATTTATTTTCTCTTTGACAAAACAAGATGTTTTGCCAGATGAAATGATTTTCTATAATGAGGGTGTAAAAATCACAACGACAAAGAGTGAAACTTTAGAAGATTTAAAATATTTAGCGGATAATGGAGTAGAAATTGTAAGTTGTGGAACTTGCTTGGATTTCTTCCATTTAAAAGAAGAACTTCAGGTGGGTTCAGTCACAAATATGTATGATATTGTAGAAAGAATGGAGAAGGCTGATAAAATTATCAAGCCATAAGGATTATGAATAAATGTGTTATTGTGCGTGGTGGAGGAGACATAGCGACAGGGACAATATATAAACTTGTAAAAAGTGGATTTCAAGTATTGGTGATAGAAGCTGAAAAACCAAGCGCAATACGAAGAAATGTTGCCTTTTGTCAGGCTGTGTATGAAGGAAAATTTACGGTTGAAGATATGACGTGTGTTTTAGTTTCAACGATAGAAGAAGCTAAAGCAGTGATGGCTAAAAATCAAGTCGCGATGATGGTAGATCCAAATGGTGAAATGATTTCTAAAATAGAACATATTGCCTTGGTGGATGCGATTCTTGCCAAGAAGAATTTAGGTACGACAATAGATATGGCACCTATCACAATTGGTTTAGGTCCTGGTTTTTGTGCAGGCAAAGATGTGCATGTGGTTGTGGAAACAATGCGTGGACATAATCTAGGAAGACTGATCTACCAGGGACATGCTTTGCCAAATACGGGTGTTCCTGGAAATATTAAGGGATATTCTAAAGAAAGAGTGATTCATTCTCCTTGTGCAGGTGTTTGTCACAATGTCAAAAAGATTACAGATATCGTTGAAAAAGGAGAAATTATTGCGTATATCGATAAAACACCAGTGTATGCGAGCATGTCAGGCTTACTTAGAGGATTGATTCAGGATGGGTACAATGTAACATCTGGATTTAAAATGGCAGATATTGATCCTAGAGTGGATGAATATCAGAATTGTTTTACAATTTCTGACAAGGCACGTTGTATTGGTGGAGGTGTTTTGGAGGCGATACTGCATGGTTTATCTTGATCAGGCTGCGACTAGCTTTCCAAAACTAGATGTAGTCAAACAAGCGGTCATAGATGCATTAGATGTGGCAGGCAATGCGAATCGTAGTTCAAATATGGATTCTTCACGTTTGATTTTTGCAGCAAGAAGAAATATTGCACAGTTTTTTGGACTCTCTGATTTTCACCGTGTTATTTTAAATGGTGGAAATACCGAGAGTTTAAATACTTGCATTAAAGGAATCTTAAAAGAAAATGATCATGTGATCACTACGTATGCGGAGCACAATAGTGTGCTTCGTCCTTTATATGAGTTAGAAGAAAAGGGAATAATCACATTAACGATATGTGCTCCTTATTTAGAGGATATTAAGTGCCATATTCAAAAAAATACTCGAATGGTTATCGTGACACACAGTTCAAATGTGACAGGTGAAATTTTTGATGTGGATTCCATTGGAAAGTATTGTAAAGAATGTGGCATTCTTTTTATGGTGGATGCGGCTCAAAGTGCAGGTCATATACCAGTATCTATGGAAAATATAGATGTTTTATGTTTTAGTGGCCATAAAGCTCTATTAGGGATTGGTGGTATTGGTGGTTTTTGCGTAAAGGACATTGAAGTAAAACCATTGATTTCTGGTGGAACGGGCATCGATTCTTTTAATCCACAAATGCCAGAGGCGTATCCAGAACATTTAGAGGCGGGAACACAGAATCTTGCAGGAATTGCAGCTTTAAATGCAGGGGTTCAATATGTTTTATCACATCAAAAAGCGATTGTGGAAAAGGAACACTTTTTACTTCAAAAATTATATGAAGGTTTAACGGGGGATGTAGAGTTTTATTCATCTTTAGAAAATTCTACGCCTATTGTGGCTTTGAATATCCCAGGTAAAGATAGTGCTTATGTGAGCGACTTATTGAATTATAAGTATGGTATTGTGACGCGTTGTGGAGCGCATTGTGCTCCATTAATGCATAAACATTTAAAAACAGAAGAACAGGGAATTGTACGTTTATCTGTATCTTTTCAAAATACAATAGAAGATGTGGATTTTGTGGTACGTGCAATTCAGGAGATTTCAAATGATCATTAGTGTAATTGGTTCAGGTGGAAAAACAACGTATATCCGTGAGTTAAAAGATAAATATGTTTCTATGAATAAAACCGTTTTAATGTGTACAACGACGCATATGTTGATTGAAGAAGATACATTGGTAGATCCTGGTTATGATGAAATAATGCAAAGAATTGAAACATATGGATATTGTCATGCGGGAAATCGGTGTGGTGACATGAAAATTGAGGCGTTAGATGAAGAGTTATTTAATCAATTAAAACAAGTGGTGGATGTGATACTGATTGAGGCAGATGGTTCTAAGCATTTACCTTTAAAATATCCAAATGTGAATGAACCTGTTCTTGATTCAGATACGGATGAAGTTGTGTTGATTTCAAATCTAAATGGATTAAATCAACCAGTAAAAGATGTGGTACATCGTTATGAACTGGCAAATTTAGATCCGAATGAACTTGTAACACCTAGAATTATGCAAGATTTAATACGTGCTTATTTAAAGAAACTAAATAAACCTGTAAAGATTCATGTGAACGGGGCTATGGATTTGTATACGCGTTGTGTAAGAGTTTTATTAGAAGAAAATGTCGATGTGAATATCATCCAAAAGGAATGGTTTAATATGCAGCCTAAGCTTGTGATTTTAGGCTGTGGACATGTCAGTCAATATTTAGCTAAAATGGCTAGTATATTAGAGTTGTATACGATTGTGATTGACAATCGTAAAGAATTTGCGAATCGGGAATGTTTTCCAACCGCAAATGAAATTCATTGTATCGATTATGATCAAATGGATTCTGTATTGCCAGATGAAGAGAATGCTTGTTATGTGATAGTGACAAGAGGACATAAAGATGATCGTCTTTGTCTAGAAAAGATGATTCGTAAACCTCATTTATATTTGGGTATGATTGGAAGCAAGGGAAAAGTAAAAAAGACCTTTGATGCTTTGATTGAAGAAGGATATTCTAAGGAAGAAGTATCCAATGTACATGCTCCCATTGGTTTAGATATTAAGGCGCAGACGCCTGCTGAGATATCGATTAGTATTTTAGCTGAACTTATTGAAATTAAAAACGCAAAGTTTAGTTCAAGTGTTTCTAAAGAATTGTTAGAATCCAATGTTCATGGAACTTTATGTATTATTATTGATAAAAAAGGATCTGCACCAAGAGGGGTTGGCAGTATGATGTTAGTGCATACAGATGGAGTCATTGATACCATTGGTGGAGGAAGAGTCGAGTATCAGGCTATTCTAGATGCCAAAGAATGTAAAGAAATTATGATCAAGGAATATGATTTATCCAATGCAGAAAGTGCTACATTAGGCATGATTTGTGGTGGATATAATAAAGTCTTGTTTGTACCGGTGTAGCGATGAAAACTATCATTTATATTTTAGTATCATTGATTTTAAATGGATTCATACTAAGTTATATATTAGATATAAGATTGATCGATCATGATTTAATTCCTATTAAGGAACAGCCTATAATGCAAGAGGAAACATCAAAATTACCTGAAGTAGAGAAGATAGATCAAAATGGTGCCCCATATGAGAATACAGTAAAAGTTTCGGATTTAGATTCAATTTGTATGCTTGTGAATAAGTATTCAGGATTACCAGAAGATTATGAACCAAGTGATTTAGTTCAGGTACCTTCGAGTGGTGAAAATGAGAATGTGCGCATGCGAAAAGAGGCGGCTGAAGCCTTTGAAAAGTTGATTGAGGCAGCATCAAATGAGGGATTTATTTTGAATGCTTGTTCAGCTTATCGTTCTTATGCTTATCAAATGGGTTTGTTTAACAAAGGAGCTGCAAGCTGTGGCGAAGAATATGCGGATCGCTATTGGACAAGACCAGGATATAGTGAGCACCAATCTGGATTAGCTGTTGATATTCGTATGGACAATGATTGTAGTGATTTAGATGCCGTTCGGTATAATTCACATTATAATTGGTTGTTAGAAAATATGCATACATATGGCTTTATTTTGCGTTATCCTGATGATAAGGAAGACAAAACAAAAATTGCTCCAGAAAGCTGGCACTTGCGTTATGTGGGTGTGGATTTGGCAACGTATTTGTATGAGAATAACTTAACTTTAGATGAATATTATTGTTAAAGGCGCTGATTTTATGGTAATCCGCAATTAGATAGGGTCGACTAAAAGTTGGCTTCAAAAATTGTAGGGCCGAAAACCCTATGTGTGTTTAAAGGATTATTAACTAGGGAGCAGAGATTTCAATATCTCTGCTCTTTTATAA
>NZ_VUMR01000070.1 GCF_009696075.1 Holdemanella porci
ATGACAAGAAGGCTTTGACAAATGATACAGTAACAGTAAGTGGTGATGAATTCGTTAAGGATGAAGGTGCAACATATGATGTAACAGGATCTCAAACAGAGACAGGTTCAAGTAAGAATACATTCACATACACATTGAATGAAGGAACAAATGCTGACAACTATGAAATCACAAAGGCTGAAGGAACATTAAAGGTTACTCCTGTAACAGATAAAGTTGTAGTAGAAATCAAAGGTAAGACAAAGATTGAAACTTATAATGGAAATACACATGAAGTAAAAGGTTATGATGTTACTAAGGTTTCGAATGCATTATATCCAGAAGAAGCTATTCATTTTGAAGGTGCTGCAATGGCATCTCGTAAAGAAGAAGGAACTTCTTATATGGGATTGAACGTATCTCAATTCAGTAACACAAGTGCTAACTTTACAAATGTGACATTTAGAGTAACAGATGGTTGGTTGAAGGTAACTCCTAAGTCAATTACTCCAGATGGACCAGATACTCCAGAAGATGAAAAGACTGGTATTACAGTAACAGATCCAGCGGATTCAATCTATGATGGAAAAGCACATGTAAATCCATTGACAGTAAGAGATACAAAGACAGGTAAGGATCTATTAGAAAACAAAGATTACACATTGACATATGTAGGTGATGTAGTCAATGTTGGAACAGTGAAGATCGAAGTCAAAGGTATCGGAAACTATACAGGTGAATTTACTAAGAAATATCAGATCACACCAAGAGAATATACAGTGACAACAGACAGTGCTAACAAGACATATGATGGAACTGTATTAACAGCTGGTGGACATGTGAATGGTTTGGTAGAAGGCGAAACAGTCAGCTTCAAGACAACAGGAAGTCAAATAAATGAAGGTACTTCTGATAACACTTATGAATTGAAGTTTGAAGGAACGGCTGTAGAAACAAACTACAAACATGGCAAGGATTCAATCGGTAAATTAAAGGTTACTAAGAAATCAATTGTTCCAGATGGACCAGATACTCCAGATGAAAAGAAGACTGGTATTACAGTAAGTGAACCAAGTGATTCTAAGTATGATGGTAAGGAACATAGAGAAGTATTAACAGTAACAGATACTAAGACTGGTAAAGAATTAGTAGCTGGAACAGATTACTCAGTAACTTACAGTTCAGATCTAGTAAATGCTGGTACAGTAACAATCAAGGTTGCTGGTTTAGGTAACTATACTGGATCATTTGAAAAGACTTATAAGATTACTAAGCGTTCTGTAACATTAACAAGTGCTACAGTAAGTAAGGTATATGATGGTAGTGCATTAACGAATACAGATATCGCAGTCAGTGGTGATGGATTTGTAGAAGGTGAAGGTGCTTCTTATGAGGTAACTGGAACTCAAACAGAGGTTGGAAATAGTGCTAACGCATTCGAATACAAATTGAATGAAAAGACATTAGCTTCTAACTATAACATTACTAAGGTTGTTGGTACATTAACTATTACAGCGGCTCCGGCTCCTGTAACTCCAGCAACACCTAGTACGCCAAGTACACCAAGTAGTACAACTAGTACAACTCCTCGTACTCTAAGTGCTCCTCAGGTAACGACTCCTGTTGAAACAGTTGAAAAAGAGACAACTCCTAAGGCTGAACCTAAGAAAGAAGAAAAGGTTGAAGAAGAGTATACGCCTAAGGCATCACCTCAGTACTATTGGGCATTAATCAACTTGATTTGTGCAATCTTAACAGTATTATTCGGATTATTATTGTTGATTAGTAAACGTCATAAATCTGAAGATGATGACGAAGAAGATGATGAAACAAAACAACAAACAACTAATGATGATGAAGAGAAAGAACAAGAAAAGAAACGTGGATTATTCACTCGCGTACTTGCTGTTCTAATCGCAATCGTATCTGTTGTATTCTTCCTAGTAACTGAAGACTTAAGTCTTCCTTGGACTTGGACAGATCAATGGACAATTTGGATGGTTGTTATTGGATTAGTACAAATCGTAGTATTCTTCGTAGGACGTAAATGGAAAAACGTTGATAATGACGATGAAGACGAAGAAGCACAACAAGCTTAACAAAAGTTAATAACACAAAAGGAGTAGCCTCGTGCTACTCCTTTACTGTCCAATACCCATTTCGATTCGAGCCTTTACGAATTACAATTTCTTGTTGCTGCAACCTATTTAATATGCGCTTAATAGTTGAGCGTGATAAGTTTAATTGATTTGCAAGCTCTATTTGAGTGATTTTTGGGTTCATTTTAATGAGTTGTATGATATCGGGTTCATTTATTTTGAACCCGATTTTTTTGTTGGGTTCATAAAATACATTGTTTCTATATATGATGACTTTTAATTCGGTTTCTCCACCAATAAATACAGGAGGTTTTAAACCAGATTCTTCGATTGATTTAATGATTCTAGGAATACCGCGACCCCAGTTTTCAATGTATTTTAGATAGCGCAATGCATACGCTGTTGCTTCATTCCTAATATTTGAATTTCCTTGTTTCATTTTCTCGATTGTTTGTCCCATAACTAGTTTTCCTGGAGAAGTTACTTCTAAACGGTCATCGAATATCGCAACTTTAATGCTGTTTCTATCTATATAGGATCTGTGCGCAATGGAATTCACAATCAGTTCTCGTATGGCATATACGGGAATTTCATATGTTTCTTTTCTTTCTAGAGATTCAAATGAAGCGTTTAAACGTATGTTTCGTAATACAAATTTATACGCAAAGTCAATTTGTTCATAAATGGGTCCTGAGTATTCTTTCATATCAATGACTTCTGTTGTATCTGTTCCTTTAAAAAGAGCACATTGAATACGGTTTGGCAATGCAGGATGTCCTGTTAATAAGGCATAGGCATTAGTAGGTACAATATGATTGTTTGATTGTGTAAGTATTCCTCACGACAATAAATCTTGTTTCGTAATGGGTGTAACCGCATCTTTTTCAAATTGTGATTTAGAGTTTTATAATGCTTTATGATAAAGGGTATCACATAAGTTTTGGATACTGTTTTCATTGATTTCTAATTCGGGACAAATCATCTTATCAAAATAGCGATTGCTACCTTCAAACATCAATTCTTTGATCATATTACGATCGGCTTTTCTGGTTGTTCTACTAACGCGTACATAAACACCATCAAATTCACCTTCAGATTTTAAGTAATATGGACGATCCCATCCAGATGGCACATTTACAATTAAAATGGTTTTGTCTTCGATTGTATCTAAATTGATGCTAGGGATAATGTGTGGCTCAATGCTTGAAAATATTGAATTTGTGATGGAATCTTTGATTTTAAAAATATCACCTGATAGTCCACACACTTCAAATGAATCTTGCTTTTCTTCAATGCCAAAAATAATTTTTCCACCAAAACCATTCGCGAAAGCTACGACAGATTTTAAATATTTCTTATGTTCAGCAGGAACTTCTTTCTTTACTTCGATATTGTTGTTTTCACCATATTTATTTAATTCATTTATCAACATAGTATTCCTCCTTTCACACATCCACGTTATCATTATACCTAAAAACCCATCCTAGTGCTTACTAGAATGGGATCTTTGTCGTTAATAGTTTCCTGTATAGTTCTACACCTTTGTATAGGATGTCTTCATCAAAAGTGAACTTATTTGAGTGTAATGGAATAGTGTCTCCCGTACCTAAAAAGAAGAAGATAGATGGGGCTACGTTTCTATAGTAACCAAAGTCTTCACTGATAAGTACAGGGCTATCTAGTTTGTTGACTAGATTGTTTTTGTATAGTGCATAGAATAATTCTTCGTTATTGAATACAGGTGGATAGTGGTGATTCACTTTGAAGTTAACTTGTACTTTGTATTTTTTTATTGCGTTATTCATGTTTTGTTCAATGATAGCAACAATTTGGTCAAATACCCTTGGATCATAATAGCGAATGGATCCTCTTACGTGAGCTTGGTCGGCAATGATATTGAAGGCTTGGCCAGAATGGAAAGTGCCAAAGTGTAATAGGTGGAATGTATTGTTGTCAAAAGCTTTTTCCTCTTGTTCTAAAGACTTTTGTAGAATTTCTACACAAGCCGTTAGTGCATTGATTCCATTTTGAGGTTGGGCTGCATGACTCGCCTTTCCTTTTACTAAAAGTTCAAACTCACATCCGCCTGCCATCATTTCATTAGGACGTGTATAAACTTTGCCTTTTTCAAGTTCTGGATAGATGTGTGTTCCATAGATGGCGGCAATATTAAATTTATCGAAAAATTTAGATTCAATGATAGGTTTGGCGCCACCAGGTTTTTCTTCGCCTGGCTGAAATAACAATAATACGTTATAGTCGCTTTCCTTGGCATATTTCGCTAATTCTAGAACCATAGCCATGTGGCCATCGTGCCCACAGGCGTGCATACATCCATTGGTGCTTTTGAATTCTAGGCCTGTATTTTCTTCCATAGGAAGTGCATCCATATCGGAACGGAATACGATTGTCTTTTCTTTTTGGTTATCAAAATAGGCGGTTACACTATTTTGGATGGGATGATCAATGGTGCAGTCATATAAGTCTAATACGTTTTCAATATATTTTGCTGTCTTTTGTGTGGTAAGTTCAATTTCTGGAATTTGGTGTAAATTTCTTCTGTTTTCAATGATTGTTGGCATAAAAAATCTCCTTTTTTGGGTATATTATACTACCTATTTTGAAATGTTAAATAAATTTAACATAGATTTAACATTGTAAAGATAGTATGAATTTGCGTTTAAATTTATATTAAGTACGAAAATATGAAAAGGTGGAAAATATGACAACAACAAATATATTGTCTTTATTGGGTGGATTAGCTTTATTTCTATATGGAATGCAGATGATGGGAAATGGTCTTGAAGCTGCGGCTGGAGATCGTTTAAAACAAATTTTAGAGAAATTAACTTCAAATCGATTTTTAGGCGTCATTGTAGGTGCGCTTGTTACGGCGGTTATTCAAAGTTCGAGTGCAACAACAGTTATGGTTGTTGGATTTGTCAACGCACAGATGATGACTTTACAACAAGCTGTATGGATTATTATGGGTGCTAACGTTGGTACAACGATTACAGGTCAATTGATTGCGTTGGATGTAAGTGCCATTGCTCCATTAGTTGCCTTTATGGGTGTGGCATTGATAATGTTCACCAAGAGTGCCAAGGCAACCGATATTGGACAGATCATTGCAGGTTTGGGTATTCTTTTTATTGGTATGAATATGATGAGTACAGCTATGATGCCATTAAGAGAATCAAAAGAATTTGTTGAATTAGTAACACATTTCTCAAATCCATTAGTAGGTATTTTGGTGGGTGCAGGATTTACGGCTTTGATTCAATCGAGTTCAGCTTCCGTAGGTATTTTACAGGCATTGGCAGCCAGTGGTGTTATTGGCTTGGATGGAGCTGTATATGTATTGTTTGGTCAAAATATTGGTACTTGTATTACGGCTGTTCTTGCCTCAATTGGAACAAGTCGTGAGGCTAAGCAGGCCACCGCCATTCACTTGAGCTTTAATATCATTGGTACAACGATCTTTACAATTGTATGTATGTTTACGCCATTGGTGTCTTGGGTTATTCATTTAACGCCATACAATGCGACTGCACAGATTGCGAATATGCATACTATATTTAATGTTTGTACAACAATCTTGTTGCTTCCATTTGGAAAGTATTTGGCTGAGTTTGCACAACACATCTTACCGATTGAAAATAAAGAGATTGAAGATGAGCGTTTATTGTATTTGCAGCCTCTACCTAAGTCTAAGAAGATGATTGGTGGTGCAGCTATTTCGGTTAAACAAATTAATGATGAAACAATGCACATGTTGAGTCTTGCGTATGAGAATGTAAATCAGGCTTTTGATCAATTGTTGCAGTTTAGTGATAAGACAGATGAACAGATCTACAAAAGAGAGGATACAGTCAATTACTTGGATAAAGTCATTAGTGAATATATTAGTACGGCTTTGGCTACGCCAAACTTGAATGTGAATATTTCTCAAGCATTGTCTAGCTACTATTTGATGTTAGTGGATATTGAGCGTATTAGTGACTATGCCGTAAATATGAATCATCAGGCGACAAAACGTCTTCAAGGAGATATGACAATTTCGGAAATTGAAATTGTAGAGCACATGAAGAAGTTATGTGTGGATATGAAGAATGATTTGGATGATGTAGAAGAGGCAGAACGTAAAGATGATGTGATCGATTCACTTGTGTCAAGTTGGCGTGAGGCGCAGATTCAAGCTTTAAAACAAAAGAAATGTTCAAGTGAAGTCAGCATGATGTTGTCACGTATTTTTACAGATTTTGAGCGTATTAATGACCACGCTTTAAATGTGTCTCAAGAACTTGACAAAATTACAGTGGAGATTCCTGATTAATAAGCAGTTTTTCTGCTTATTTTTTGTTATAATTTGATTATGAATATTGAGAAGTTATTAAATACAATTATTGAAGCCGGAAAGATGTTAGTGGAGAGTGGTGCGGAAGTCAATCGTGTCGAAGAAACAATGGTCAGAATGTGTCGTTGTTTTGAAGGCATTGAATATGCGGATAGCTATGTGACTTTAACGGGTATCATGTTTTCTTTGACGTATGACAATCAGACGATGACGCGTATTTGCAGGGTACACACGGGAGAGGTAGATTTGAATCGTATTGATCAAATTAATACGCTTTCTAGAAGAATTTGTTCAAATCCAATATCAGTGGATGAGTTAGCTAATGAATTGGATCGAATTAAGGAGATGTCTCGCTATACATTTAAAGAGACAATGCTTTTTGGTGCGGTTGGCGCTGCTGGATTTGGAATGTTCTTTAATGGGACTTTATTAGAAATTGTGATGTCCTTTTTTATTGGAATTTTGATTCGTTGTATCAGCTGTTTCTTGTCAAAACACAAACTAAATTCTTTCTTGAATAATGCGATATCGGCAGGATTAGCAGCACTGAGTGTACAATTGATCCATAAAGTGTTACCGCAGACGAATGTGGATATTATGGTTATTTCTAGCTTTATGCTTCTAGTGCCTGGGCTTGCGATTACCAATGCGATTCGTGATACGATTGCAGGAGATTATGTTTCTGGCGTCGCAAGAGCGGTAGATGCTTTTTTGTGTGCTATTGCCATTGCGGTAGGAGCTGGTTTTGTGATGTATTTTTGGATATAGGGGAATGAATTATGATATATGTGATTTTAAAAGCAGGAATCTCTTCATTCCTTGCTAGTTTAGGGTTTGGTTTCCTATTTAATATTAAAGGAAGAAATTTATGGCTTGCCGGAGTTGTAGGTGCCATTGGAGGTGTCTGCTACAAGGTGGGACTGTATTTAGATTGTTCTGAAATATTATCCAATTTTTATGGGGCTTTAGGTTTAGCCTTAGCATCAGAAATATTAGCGCGACAATGTAAGACGCCAGTCACAACATTTTTAGTTTGTGCATTGATTCCATTGGTTCCTGGAGGCGGTATGTATCGTACGATGCTTGCGGCCATTCGTGGAGATGCTCAGAATACACTAAATGTGGGGCTTCAAACATTGAGTATTGCGGGTGTTTTGGCTTTAGGAATCCTATTGGTTTCCACAATTATGCGTGTGTATTATCAGGAAAAGAGAAAATTTTTAGAAAAAAAGTAAAAAAGTACTTGCAAAGATATATATTTATGGTATTATATATAAGCGTCTTGGGGATATGGGCCTGTAGCTCAGGTGGTTAGAGCGCACCCCTGATAAGGGTGAGGTCGTTGGTTCAAGTCCATTCAGGCCCACCATGATTTCTTTAGACGCTTACCATAATGGGGTGTTAGCTCAGCTGGGAGAGCACCTGCCTTGCACGCAGGGGGTCATCGGTTCGATCCCGATACGCTCCACCATTTGTAAAATATAAACTGCATATGCAGTTTTTTTTTATATTAAGATTTTGACTTCGGAACAGAGAAATATGATATGTGAAATATCACTAAAATATCACAAGATATGAATTATCAGGAATGACAAAAACGACTATCGTAATAGCCAACATTTTGTATTTGTCTTTAGTTGTTGAATTATTTTTTTACAATCATTTTATGATTGCATTCAGGGCAGTGCATCATATAGTTTTCTTCAGGTTCATTTGGAAATAATTCATCGATCAACTATCTAGGTGCTTCTTCTTCGTAACCGCATTTTGTGCATTTCATCAATACATCTTTTTCTGTATGTTCTGTCATTCCTCTTGCCCTTGAATGGATTATATGTATAAGTATACTGTATTGTAGCTTTACATTTACATTGAATTGGATCTTAGGTTAAAAGAATCAATCAAATGAGTGCGGTACTTCAATTTATTGAGTTTGTTTTTAAGGACTTTAGTTTTAGGTTTACGAGAATTATCCTTGTTCTTTTTGATTCCAAGAAGTGCATGTACTTTATCTATGGTTTTCTTAGAAGCATTGGCATCGAATAATTAAGAAATGATAGTCCGGTATATGTATAATAAGGCGGTTTATAAAATCAATCACATTATCTGTGACATCATGACGTTTTTCATCCTTATGATCATTGTAGAACCAGCTGACAGTCTTTGATTCTTTATTGTATTCTGTGATTCTATTTTCAGCCATTGCAGGCCTTCCGGCATAGCGAATGAAGTAGTTTACCCAGCCTTGAATATCTTTACTATTTTTGGAATCATTGTCATTGGATTTGAACTTGGCATAGACATAGAATCCTTTAGGGTGATCTTTATAGAGTCTGTTCTTTCTTCAGGCTTCTTTAATCCACCAGCTTCTTGAATAAGGCGAATCAGTTTCAACTGGAATGTTTGAATGATAAGTTGTGTCCATATATTAATTATATGTGAATTTAATGTGAACATGTGAGAATACAGCAATATATCACATATACATATTGATGATATAATGATACAAATAAAATAAATTAGAAAGTCTCAAATCTATCTGTAAACCTGTTTTGAATATAGTATAATAGAGTCGGATAGAACAGGAGGACTTGTCTTATGAAGGTGTTTTCAATGTCGCAAAGAATCTATTATAAAGATCTTGAATCAGAAGCAGAATCCATCATTAAAAAGGATCTTGAACTGTATAACTGCATGCTTCATAAGGCATTCAAAATCTGTTTTGATCGTGCTTACAAAGATGTTACCTATTCAGAAACAGATCAAAGAATGATCAAGTCCTTCTATGGTACAAGTGATTATTTTCCTTTGTCTGCCATATATGAGGCCAAGGCCTTGGTGAAAAGTTTAAAATGTCTGGAAAAAGAAAATCAAGATATGATCAAGACTCGTCTTAAAAAGATAGACAAGAAAATCAAAAAGAACGAGAAGCAATTGAAGAAGGCTTTAAAGGAAAAAGAGAAGCTGATCAACAGATCCAAGAAAA
>NZ_VUMR01000071.1 GCF_009696075.1 Holdemanella porci
TCATGATACAGTACACGAAATGGCTCGTGATGAAGCTCGTCATGGTAAGGCATTTGCTGGATTATTAAAACGTTATTTTGGTGAATAATGCATTTAGAAGCTTCTGAATCAATCGGAAGCTTTTTTTTTGGTTTTCGTGTATAATAAGTTGTGTCTAACGAATATATAGAAAGAAGGATCAAGATGATTGGTAAGAATAGTCCATGTTGGTGTGGTTCTGGTAAAAAATATAAACATTGTCATGAAGAATGGGACAATACAATTAATGTATTAAAACTTCAAGGGAAAATTGTTCCTAGTCATAATTTAATCAAGTCGGAAGAAGATATTAAATGGATCAAGAAAGCGGCTAAAATCAATAATGCAGTTCTTGATTTAGTTGGAGAAAAAATTTGTGCAGGTATGACGACAGAAGATATTGATAAATTAGTATATGATTATACAACAAGTCATGGTGGAATTCCTGCATGTCTAGGTTATGAAGGGTTCCCTAAGAGTGTTTGTACATCTATTAATAATGAAATTTGTCATGGTATTCCAAGTGAGAAAGTCGTATTAAAAGATGGCGATATTATAAATGTCGACTGCACTACAATTGTACATAAACACTTTGCGGATGCATCTAGAATGTTCTGTATTGGTCATGTAAGTGAAGAGGCAAAACGCTTAGTTGAAGTGACTAAAGAATGCTTAGAAATTGGTAAAGAAGCCGTACGTCCTTGGGGATACATTGGAGATATTGGTGCTGCTATTCAAGAACATGCACACAAAAATGGTTACAGTGTTGTTGTTGATTTCTGTGGACACGGTGTTGGTAATGCTTTCCATGAAGATCCATATGTACATCACGTAGGAATTCGTAATACAGGTATGGTTATTGCACCAGGTATGGTCTTCACTATTGAGCCTATGATCAATCAAGGAACTCGTGATTTATATATTGATAAAGATAATGGATGGACATCTTATACAAAAGATGGAAAGTTATCGGCGCAATGGGAAAATACAATTCTAGTTACAGAAAAAGGAATTGAAGTATTAGCTTGGTAAGAAGTCAATAAAATGGCTTCTTTTTTGGTGAGGTTTAAAAAAGGGAATATGCAAAAGAGTATGATTGAGGGGAATACTTTAAAACTCATTTTGAATTTTAGTATTCCATTATTATTAGGAAATTTATTTCAACAATTTTATAACGTTGTTGATGCGGCTATTGTTGGTCAAACACTAGGTTCTAAAGCATTGGCAGCCGTAGGCGCAAGCAGCAGTGTGCAGTTTTTGATTCTAGGATTTTGTATGGGAATATGCCAAGGCTTCGCAATCATGGTTTCGCAAAGTTATGGTGCAAAAAGACCCGATGAAATGCACACTTATATTTATGCAGGAGCTGTATGGACAGCCATTACAGCCTTTGTGGTATCCATCTTTGTCGTTGTGTTTTGTGCAGACATTCTTCACATTTTACAAGTCAATGATGAAATCTTTAACGATGCCTATGCCTATTTGGTTGTCATATTTTTAGGGATACCATTCACATTACTCTATAATTATTTATCGGCTATATTAAGAGCTATTGGAGATTCAAAAACGCCATTTTTCTTTTTAGCTTTTTCTGCATTTTTAAATATTGGCCTTGATTTTTTCTGCATTCTTGTTTTGAAATGGGGATGTGCAGGGGCTGCCATCGCAACCATTTTTGCCCAAGCCGTAAGTGGTATTTTGTGTTTATTGTTAATTGCTTTTAAAGTCAATATTTTACATATACCTAAATCAAGTCGTTATGTGGATAAGCAACATTCTCTAAAACTCCTTGCTATGGGTGTTCCTATGGGCTTACAGTTTTCGATCACAGCCATAGGTTCTATGGTCATGCAGTCGGCTAACAATGATTTGGGAACCATTTATGTATCTGGTTTTACAGCAGGTATGCGTATTAAATCATTGATGATGTGTCCATTTGATGCATTAGGTGCAGCTGTTTCTACATTCCTTTCGCAAAACTATGGATCTTGCAAATTAGAACGAATCCAGGATGGATATCATAAAGGCGTAATGGTGAGTATTTTATATGGTGCATTCGCCTGTGTCGTAATGGTTTTCTTTGGAAGAATTCTTAGTATGATGTTTGTGAGCGCCAATGAATCACAAGTGTTAAATGCGAGTGCTTTATATTTAAGAAGAATGGGTTACTTCTACCCTGTACTAGGAATTCTAATCACTACAAGAATGTCCGTTCAAGGCCTTGGCTATTCTGCTCGAGCTATGCTTGCAGGCTTTGTAGAAATGATTGCACGATGTATTGTGGCATTATGTTTTGTGCCTATTTTCAAATATGGTGCGATCACATGGGCCGATCAAACAGCATGGGTTGCAGCTACACTGGTATTGATTCCATTGTGGATCAGTGCAATGCGTACGGTTCAAAAAAATGAGTTGAATTAGAAGTCTAACGACTTCTTTTTTTGATTTTCAATGTCTTTTTCACATACATCTGATTTAATTAAGGTAGAGATCATTAAAAACATGATTGACACCAAATATAATGAAGGTGAAAAGATGTCTTCTTTGGATAAACTGTTAAAAAGATTTTTAGAATTGGATCATGATATTCGTTTCGAAGAGATAGTTAAAGTGATGAAAGAATATAGAAATGAGATCAAACAACCTAAAGGTGGATCGAGTCATTACTCATTTGTAAAACCTGGATGTAGTCGCATTGTGATTCCAAGACATAAACCTATAAAAAAGATGTATGAAAAAATGATAAAAAAAGTGATAGAAGAGGAGATGAAGGAATATGAATCAAGAACTTAAATACTACATGAGTCTGTCGTATCGTATGGAAATTTTTGAAGATAAAGATGAAGGGGGGATATGTATTATCTTATCCAGATCTTCCTGGATGTATGACATGTTCAGATTCATTAGATGACTTGTGAGAACTAGCCAAAGACGCAAAAGAAACATGGATTTTAGGTATGTTAGAAGATGTAAAAGAGATTCCGCTTCCTAGAGACCTACAATCATATTCAGGACAATTTAAATTAAGAATCCTTAAAAGTCTTCATGGATCCTTATTTATACACGCTAAAGAGGAAGGCATTAGTATGAATCAATATTGTTTATATCTTCTCGCAAAAAATGATACAGAATATAAAAAAAGACGTTAATTGTCTTTCTTAGATATAATGAATTTCAATTCCGCCAAAATGAATACGCCCTGTGATATTTAATGTAGGATAGCCACTAGATGATGGTTGTCCTTTTTCATCAACTCCACCAAAGAAGGCACGAACATGACTTTGTACATTCCATTCTTTAGGTACATAGAGTTCAATGCCTGTAAAGTTTCCATCAATTTCAATCGTAGCTTGATTTTGAATGGTAGCCTGATCAAAATAGAGTTTCAATCCTGAAAATTTAGAGTCAATGGTCACATATTGTAAATCATTGGTTTGAATATATTGAACTTTTTCACCAAAACTAGAAGTAATATTGATGATGGAATTTGTAGAATATTCAATATCTTCTATTTCAATGTGTCTTGTTTTGGGATAAATAATGCTTGTAAGTCCCCAAGCTAATAGCCAAGTAGCTAATAATAGAAGCCATAGAGAAATATCTTCAAAACCTAAATCTTCTCTGAATAAATAGAAAATAATCGCAATCCCAAATAAAGGGCTGTAGAAGCTTCTTTCTTTGATTCCGTCGATAATAACGGATAGACAGATAAGAGTTCCTGCAATTTTCCATAGACTAAATGTAAATGGTAGAAAACCAAATAGATTCCCAAAAATTAAAATGGCACCTAGAATACAAATAATGCCCCAAAACCAATTTCTTTTCATAAATGATTCCTTCTTTCCTTTAATACTTTGTAGTACATTCTTGATACATACACTTGTTTATGACTATTTTGAAAAGTAATGAGATGATTCGATACAGAATGCGATAAAGAAAATATTTTTTGAATATTCACTATTGTAGATTTAGAAATTCTTAAAAAGGAATTCGGCAATATATTTTCTAATTCATATAACTTCTGTGTTGTGGAAAACATATCATTGGCAGTATGTGCATATACCGTTCCATTGTCACTTTCAAAGAATAGAATCGCATCTAAATCCAAATAATACTCTGTATCTTGTTTAAAGAATTGTATACTAGGCTTTGATTTAAAATCAGAAAGTAATTGCTTCAATTCCTCAGTATATTCTTTTGTACGTATGACAATTTCATCTTCGTTTAATGAATCATCAATTTCTAGTCTTACTTTCATGGCCTTATTATTTCATATGAATATTCAAAAGTATAGTCTTTGAAAGTAAGTGGTAAAAATGGAAAGCTAAGTGGTAAATTTTGTGTTGTAAAGTGTTTTCTTGGTATAATAATAGAGTTGAAATGAGGTTTTACTATGGATGAAAATATAATTTCCTTAATTGCGAAAGAATTGAATATTTCAATTACACAAGTTAAGAATACATTGGAATTATTAGAGGAAGGAGCTACAGTTCCTTTTATTGCACGTTATCGTAAAGAGCGTACAAAAGGTTTGGACGAAGAACAAATTCGTGTCATTCAAGAAAATTATGCGTATCAAGTGAATTTAGCTAAGCGTAAGGAAGAAGTTTTGGCACGTATTGAAACATTAGGAAAATTGGATGATGAAATTATTAAGAATGTCAATGCATGTACAAAACTATCACAAGTAGAAGATATTTATCGTCCTTACAAACAAAAGAAAAAGACGCGTGCAAGTGTTGCGATTGCCAACGGTTTACAGCCATTAGCCGATACTTTTATGTCTTTTCCTCGTTATTTTAAAGAAACAGAATTGGATGCTTACATCAATGAAAATGTAAAAGACAGAGACGCTGCTATTCAAGGTGCTTGTGATATCATTGCTGAAAAAGTGAGTGATGATGTAGATGTACGTAATAAAATATTCGATTCAATGACAAACTTTGGTCGTATTGTTACAAGTGAAAAGAAAGGTCATGAAGATGCTCATAAAGTCTATAAGATGTATTATGACTATTCAGAAAGAGTGAATACTTTAGCACCGCATCGAGTTATGGCCATTGATCGAGGGGAAAAAGAAAAAGTATTAAATGTTTCGATTTCTTTTAATGAAGAATATATTGAAAACTGGGTATACCGAAGATTTATTCGCTTTACTAACAGTGGTACAAGTGAATATGTTCGTGCTGCTATTTTAGATGGTTTAAAAAGACTTGCCTATCCTTCCATTGAAAGAATGGTTCGTTCGGCTCTAAGTGAAAAGGCACATGAATCAAGTATTGATGTATTTTCTATGAACTTAGAGAAGTTGCTACTTCAACCACCTATGAAAGATAAAGTAATTCTAGGCTTTGACCCGGCCTTTAGAACCGGATGTAAATTGGCTGTTATTGATGCATCTGGTAAAAAATTAACGGTCGATGTAATCTATCCACATCAGCCAAATGCGAAAGTAAGAGAGTCTGAACAAAAATTAGTTCAATTATGTAAAGAATATCATGTAAATTTAATTGCGATTGGCAATGGTACGGCAAGTCGAGAAAGTGAAGCTTTTGTAGCTAATACAATTAAGAAATTTAATTTACCAGTCTCTTATACCATTGTTTCTGAAGCAGGAGCCAGTGTATATAGTGCATCTAAATTAGCTATTGAAGAATTTCCAGACTTACATGTTGAACAAAGAAGTGCCATTTCGATTGCGAGAAGATTGATGGACCCACTTTCTGAATTGATTAAAATCGATCCTCAATCGATTGGTGTTGGACAATATCAACATGATTTACCAACCGCAAGATTAAAAGAACGTTTAGACTTTGTGGTAGAAAAAGCAGTTAACCGCGTGGGTGTAAATATCAATACAGCCAGTGTTTCTCTACTTAAAAATATTGCAGGATTGAATAACGCGAGTGCTACAAGTATTGTGGCATATCGTGAAGAAAATGGAAAAATTGAATCACGTACACAAATTAAAAAGATTCCTAAGATTGGGCCAAAAGCCTTTGAACAAGCAGCTGGATTTTTACGTATTGAAGATGGAAAAGAACCGTTGGATCGCACAAGCATTCACCCTGAATCGTATAAGGCAACGAAAGTATTGTTGAAGGAATTAGGTTTGGATACTTCGGATTTGGGAACACAAAAAGCTAAAGATGTAATTTCAGATTGTGATACAAAACAATTGATGCAAGACACAGGATTAGATAGTTATACATTGAAGGATATCTTAGATGCGATTTGTATGCCACTTAGAGATTATCGTGATAAATATGATGCTCCTTTATTAAGAAAAGATGTATTGGAAATCGAAGACTTACATATTAATGATAAGCTAGAAGGTACAGTTCGTAATGTGGTTGACTTTGGTGCCTTTGTCGATATTGGACTACACGAAGATGGTTTAGTTCACATTTCAAAGATGAGTACAAATCGAGTGAAACACCCAAGTGATGTTGTTTCTGTAGGAGATATTGTTACGGTATGGGTATACAATATTGATCAGGAGAAACAAAAGGTACAACTAACAATGGTCAATCCAAATTGACAATAAGACGGCTTAGGTTTATTATCTTTACAAATGTAGGACAACACATTGTTGTCCTTTTAATTTAAGGGAAGAGGATTATTATGAATATCACAACAATTGTTACACAAATGACTATTTTATTATTGATTATGATTGTTGGTTTTGTGGGAGCTAAAAAGAATATTTTTAATGATGAAGTAAATGTATATGCATCAAATATCTTGTTAAAAATCGGGATTCCAGGCTTGATTATTAGTTCGGTTAAAAATGGATCTCCATTTACTGGAAGTGAATTATTAAATGTATTGATTATTTTTTCCTTGTTTACGATATTTACTGGTATTGTATCTAAAATAAGTGTAGAAGTTCTACATATTCAAAAAAATAAAGCTCTATGGCAATTTATGATTCTATTTACCAATGCCGGTTTTATGGGATTACCCGCTATTCAAGCCATATTAGGGGATCAAGCCATGCTTTATGGAGCTTTATTTTTATTACCACTAAACTGTTTGATGTATGGATATGGAGAGAGTTTATTTCGTAAGGGAGGTTTTTCTTTTAAGAAATTTATGAATGGACCTATGATTGCATCCATTGTTGCTCTAATACTTTGTATTTTTAGTATTAAACTTCCATATGTTTTAGCTCAGACATGTACATATATAGGTAATGTGACTACGCCATTATCTATGATGGTAATTGGTGCTGGATTAGTCAAAATGGATGTTAAAGAGTTATTGGATATAAAGCTGTGGGCATTTACAATATTTAAAATGATTGTGTTGCCATTGATTTATATGCTTTCACTATCAATATTTCAAATTGATCCATTGATCGAAAATACAATTATACTTATTATGTGTATGCCGGTGGCAAGTAATTCTAGTGTATATGCACTTATGTATGGTGAAGATGCAACGCTTGCTAGTAAGGCTATCTTCTTGACAAGTGTTTCGTGTGTGGTAACGATTCCAATTGTGTTTATTTTGCACAATTTGCAAATAATGTGACAAATGTAACTATAAATAAAGGCCAAAGTTTGAGTTATTTGTTAGAATGATGTATGATTAGTATATAAGAAAGGATGTCGTGGATTATGGAAAAATGGACTCAAGAACAGTATGCTACTCGTTTACAGGAAATGAAACAAGAAGCTCATGATAAAATGTGGTTATATATCGAAGTGAATGCCAAAGAGTTTATGAATGAATGTGAACCAGGAGCAAAGAATTTAGCTACATGCTGCAAAGCTATGTTAGATGCAATGTTAGAAGGAGACGGCTTTATTGTAGAGCCTAAGATTCGTACTAAGGTTGCTGGAACTTTAACAGTTCGTTACTATGTTGATAACTTACATCCAGGTCGTAGAAAATACGCAGATGTAATGAAAGAACAACAACAGTAAAAAAAGAATCATTTCTGATTCTAAAATAGCTTTAAATATTTAAAAGCTTTGTATAAGCCGTCATTGTCAATTTTATCTGTGACATAGTCGGCTTTTTCTTTTACCTCTTTGACACCGTTTCCCATCGCAACTGAAATATCAGCATATTCTAACATTGGTAAATCATTTTCAGAATCACCTATCGCAACGGTTTTATATTCTTCTTCATAATAATTTTTGACAAACTGAATAGCCGTAGCTTTATTGCATTCTGAATGTGTGATTTCTCCGCCTAAATGCATGAAGTTTGTGAATGTTAAATGTTTAGGAAGTTGCCTTAATATTTCTTCTCTTTGTGAAAGTGAGTCAAAATGAATGCTGACTTTCATGACTTGATTGTAATCATCGTCGGTCATTGTTGAAATATCTGGAAAAGATAAGAAACGATTTCCCATGCGATTGTCTGTATTAAATTGGCGCATTCTTTCTCTGTTTTTCTCACTAGTAAATGTCATTTTGCTTCCCTCTAAAGAGAATCCTGAATCTTTGGCAATGTGCTGAATAAATTGAGTGTCTCTTTTTTTCAATGGTTCAAAAAGAACTTGTTTATTATCAATTATGATTTCACTGCCAGAACCGAAACAATAGCCATCCAAATTCATATCTAATAAAAATTGAGGGACTTCACAACGTGTTCTACCTGTGTTTATATAAATTTTATGCCCGTTTTTTCTTGCATGTTCAATTGCTTCTAAAGCAGAACCAGGAATCTTTTCAAATGTCCATAGAGTTCCGTCTAAATCTAAAAAAATAATTTTTTTCATAACCTTCCTCCACTACACTATTTTAACATATTATTGTATGATATAAGAAAAAAGAGGAAATTGGCATGGAAAAAAATGTGATTATAACGATATCGAGGCAGTTTGGATCCAATGGAAGGGAAATTGCTCGTAAATTAGCTGAATATTTAGATATTAGTTATTATAATAAACAAATGGCTTAACTAGCAATTTGGTGACTTTGCTATAATTTTGCGTTTTATCACTTATGCGAATAACCATTCGTTCTTCAAATCCTTTAAACGAGTGATCTTATAGATATTTTTCAATCTAAGTAGTACGT
>NZ_VUMR01000072.1 GCF_009696075.1 Holdemanella porci
TAACGGATGTAGAATGGTTGGATTTAGAAGAATTAGAGGAAAAGGAGGAAATTGAAATGTGTGAAGCTGAAAAGAGATGGCTGGAAGTAAAGTCAAAGGAATGGGAAGCTGAAGGAATAAAAAAAGGAATCGAACAGGGTATCGAACAAGGCAGCGAGAATAATCGTAAAGAAATGTATAGAACGATGGTAGACAAAGGATTCAGTGTTTCAAGTATCGCATCCATCTTCTCAGTAAGTGAAGAATCAATCCGAAAGCTATTGATAAAATAATTGTTAAGTCATTCGTTTTGAATGGCTTCATTATAAAACGGGGGAAATATGAATAAGAATATAAAAAGAATAAGTGTAGTATGCCTATGTATATTATTGAGTGGTTGTAGCATGTTTCAATCAGCTCTGAATGATATCAAGGGCAATTTAGTAGGTAATGGATACATGATCTATACGTATGATAATTGTGGTAGTGAAGTCATGGAGACAAGTGGAGATAAAATCAGTATTACAGGTAATGCGGTAGAGTCTACTTCTTATGATGAAAATGGACATGTTGTCCGTGGATATGAATTATCAAGTGTAATTACGATAACGGTAGACGGAAAAGAAATAGAATCATGTGGAGATACTTGTATTTTTGAACAAAAAGGCTTAACACCGGATGTGGATTTCACACAAGAAGATATTGATTCAAATACGCATGGACAAATATCAGACAATACGTCTGTTGCTCGTTTTGTTAACAAGTATAAAAATATGTTTGGCAAAGGAAGAATTGTAGTCATTAAATCCCAATTAGGACAGCCAATTGCCGCCTACTCTGGAGATAAGGTGTATTGGAAGATTCCAGATAATTTACCAAAAATGACGAAACTTATGATTGATGGTAAGGCTTTGTATATTCATAGAGCAAATTTTCAGATTATTGATAAAGAATTATTGGATTAAAAGAAATAAAATGAAACATCAAATTAGTAGTGCAAAAGCACCGAAGGCATTAGGACCCTATTCAGCAGGTGTGGCAACAGAAGGACTAGTATTCTTATCTGGACAATTAGGTATGAATACAGAAGGAAATTTGGTTAGTGAAGATGTTGCTGAACAAACTCAAAAAGCCTTTGAAAATATTGGCGTATTATTAGAAGCTTCAGGCTTAACATATGATGATATTGTTAAGACAACCGTATTATTGAATGACATGAAAGATTTCGCGAAAGTAAACGAAGAATATGCGAAATACTTTGATGGTATATATCCTGCTCGAAGTTGCTTTGAAGTGGCTAAATTACCTAAGAATGCTAAGGTAGAAATTGAATGTATCGCAATCAAAAAATAGCCGTATGTTCTGAAACTTTATTATTGAAAATTTCATGATTTATGGTAGTATATAAAGAAGAGAAATTGGATTTGAAAAGGGACTTTTTAAATCCTTTTTTTAAGATCACAAGGAGGATTATATGAACAAAAATTCGTTATTATCCATGAGAGATCTGTCAGTTGAAGACATCTATAGCATTCTTGATGATGCTAGACTTTTTAATTGTTCCTTTAAAGATTGGCAATTACCGATGCAGAAAGCATTGGTTGCTAATCTTTTTTTTGAGGCTTCAACTCGAACACATTTCTCATTCGAAAGTGCACAGCACCAATTAGGATGCCAAGTAGCCGATTTTGCGGCTGGAGCATCCAGTGTCACAAAGGGAGAAACTCTTTATGATACAGTAAAGACATTTGAATCAATTGGGTATGACATGGTGGTGATTCGTCATTCTCAAGATGAATATTTTAAAGAATTGGAAAATATCAATATTCCAATTTTAAATGCTGGAGATGGTGCAGGAAACCATCCAACACAATGCTTGTTAGATTTACTAACTATGCAAAATGAGTTTGGCACACTAGAAGGCTTAAATGTAGTAATCTGTGGAGATATCTTACATTCAAGAGTGGCTGCCAGTGATAAAGAAGCTTTAGAAAAATTAGGGTCAACCGTTCGTTTTGCCGGACCAAAAGAATGGGAAAGACCTGGCTATCCAACAATTGACTTTGATGAAGCCGTTGAATGGGCAGATGTTGTCATGATGCTTCGTATCCAGAAAGAAAGAGGTTCTGGAATGGCCGGTATGACAGATAGTGAATACTTAGAAAAGTATGGTCTTACAAAGGAACGTTATGCAAGAATGAAAGACAAGGCTATCGTGATGCATCCAGCTCCTGTGAATCGTGGTGTTGAAATTGATACGGATTTAGTGGAAGCTGAAAAATCAAGAATTTTTGAACAAATGCACAATGGTATGTTGGTTCGAAAGGCCGTTATTAAACGTGGATTTGGTTTTGCTCCATTCAAGAAGGAAAAATAAGTATGCGTTTAATCAAAAATGGTCAAGTTTTAATTGACAATCGTCTCGAAAAGAAAGATATTTTAATTGACGAAGGAAAGATCATTCAGATTGGTGATTCTATCTTGAAAGACTGTGATACAGTGGATGCCACAGGCTTAACTGTAATTCCAGGATTAGTGGATGTACATGTGCATTTTAGAGAACCTGGACACAGTGAAAAAGAAACCATTCATACAGGTAGTTTAGCGGCGGCACATGGAGGATTTACTTCTGTGTTTGCGATGCCAAATGTCATTCCTTTTCCAGATGATGTAGACACAATGAAAGACTATCAACAATTAATCAAAAAAGAATCTGTTGTACATACATATCCATATGCTTGCATTACATTAGAAGAGGCAAGTAAAGAAGTAGTGGATATGAAGGGTATCAAAGAATTAGGTGTACGCTGGTTCAGTGATGATGGTGTTGGGGTAGCTACACCAGAAATCATGAAAGAAGCCATGGAAAAGGCGAAAGAAAATGACTGCATGATTGTAGCTCATACAGAAGATATGAGTTATCGCAGACCAGGTGCTTGCGTACATGACAGTGAAGTTGTGACATCTAAGGGCTGGATTGGAATTCCAAGTGCTTGTGAAAGTGCACAATTGATTCGTGATTTAGAAATCACAAAAGAAATAGGAAACGCTTATCATGCTTGCCATATTTCAGCTAAAGAAAGTGTAGAAGCATTAAAAAACGCAAAAGAATCAGGTTCGAATGTAAGTGCTGAAGTTACAGTACACCACTTATTATTAGAAGATAAAGATGTGGCTGGACCAAACTGGAAAATGAATCCACCTTTAAGAAGTCATGAAGACCGTATGGCTTTGATTGAAGGCTTGGAAAACGGATCATTGGATTGCATTGCCAATGATCATGCACCACACACCTCTGAAGAAAAGAAGCGTTCTATGGATAAAGCACCATTTGGGATTGTTTCATTAGAAAGCGCATTTGCCTTACTATACACAGAGTTTGTTCACCGCCAAAAACGTTGGACATTGGCTCAATTGGTAAATTGGATGTCGGCTGCACCTGCTAAGCGTTTTGGCTTAGAGAATATAGGACAAATTAAAGAGGGCTATAATGCCGATTTGGTTTTAGTCGATTTAGAACATGAATCTTTGATCGACATAGATACATTTGAATCCATGGGTAAAAATACGCCATTTAATGGTTGGAGCGTAAATGCGCAAGTAAAGGAAACCATTGTAGATGGAAAAACAGTATGGAAAGGATAAAACATGGAAATGTATTAATGACAATTGATGATGAGAATAAATAAGAAGCACTAGAATTGGCGAAACGCTTCGCTAATATTGGATATGGAATCTATGCAACAAAGGGTACGGCAGACTTATTTGAAGTTGAAGGATTGTATGTTCATCGTGCTAGTAAGATTGAAACAGAAGATGGTAAAAATGTTCTAGACATTATTCGTAATGGACGTGTAAACTTTGTCATTAACACAATGTCTAATAAGAAGAACACAAGTGCTGATGGATTCTTGATTCGTCGTGTGTCTGCAGAAAATAACATTTCTTGTATGACAAGTTTAGATACAGCGAATGCATTAGTGAAAGTTTTAGAGTCATTGAGTTTCTCAATGGTTTCATTGAGTTTCTCAATGGTTTCTATGAATGAAATGGGGAAATAGTATGCAGGAATTTGCGAAGATTCTGTCGAATGTGGAAATCGCAAAAGATATTTGGAAAATGGAATTGAAAACAGATTTAGCAAAAATAGCTAAGCCTGGGCAATTCATTGAAATCACAGTTCCAGGTTTCTATTTGCGAAGACCCATCTCGATTAGTGAAATTAAGGAAGATATTTTAGTCATTATCTACAAGGTGCTTGGTGAAGGTACTTTAAAAATGACTGAACTTGAAGGAAAATTAGATATCTTTGGTCCACTTGGAAATGGTTTTCCAATTGAAGATAAAGAAGAAGTGTTGTTGATTGGTGGAGGTGTTGGTGTACCACCACTATATGAAACAGCCAAACAATATTTAAGTAAAGATGCACGTGTAACTGTAGTATTAGGTGCAAATGATGCAGGTAGCGTATTCTATGTGGATGAATTTAAGGCTTTAGGATGCGATGTATATGTCGCAACCATGGATGGTTCATTAGGTACAAAGGGTACAGCATTAGATGCGATCAAAGAAAACAATGTGACATGTCCATTTGTGTTAAGTTGTGGACCTTTACCTATGTTGAAGGCAATCAATGAACAATATAGTGAAGGCTATATTTCATTAGAAGCTCGTATGGCATGTGGTCTTGGTGCTTGTATGGGATGTGTTGTAAAAGATGTAGAAGGACATTCATTACGTGTATGTAAGGATGGTCCTGTCTTTGAAATGGGAAAGGTGGCTTTATAATGGATATTTCAGTAAAACTACCTGGATTAAATTTAAAAAATCCAATTATTCCAGCTAGTGGATGTTTTGGATTTGGTAAAGAATATGCCGAACTATATGATTTGAGTGTATTAGGTGGTATTGCCATCAAATCGGCTACGCCACAAGAGCGTTTTGGAAATCCTACACCAAGAATTGCCGAAACTCCAATGGGAATGTTGAATGCGATTGGTTTACAAAATAAGGGTGTAGATTCAATTATCAAAAATGAACTTCCATTCCTTGCACAGTATGATACAGAAATCATGGCCAATGTGGCGGGTGCATGTGAAGAAGATTATGTAGAGGTTATCAAGAAATTAAATGATCAGCCAGTAATCAAGGCGTATGAATTAAATATTTCTTGTCCTAATGTAAAACATGGTGGTATTGGTTTGGGAACGAAACCTGAGCTTGCAGCACATGTGACAAAGATTTGTAAGGAAGCAGCTACAAAACCTGTATATGTGAAGCTTTCACCAAACGTAACAGATATTGTAGAAATTGCTAAAGCCGTTGAAGAAGTAGGCGCAGATGGTATTGTATTGATCAATACTTTAATGGGTATGCGCATCAATTTGAAGACGGGAAAGCCATTACTTGCCAATGTCACAGGTGGCCTTTCTGGTCCTGCCATTAAGCCAGTTGCCTTAAGAATGGTATATCAAGTGGCACAAGCTGTAAATATTCCAATCATTGGTGTTGGTGGAATTACTTGTGCAGAAGATGTATTGGAATTCTTAAATGCTGGGGCAAGTGCTGTTGAAGTGGGTGCCCAAAACTTTGTGGATCCGTATGTATGTCCAAAAATCATTGAGGATCTTCCAAAAGTATTAGAGAAATATGGATATAAGAATATTGAAGAAGCAGTTGGAAGGAGTTTTAAATAATGAGTAAGACAATTGTAGCACTAGATTTTTCTAGTAAAGAAGAAGTTGTAGATTTCTTAAAACAATTTGATGAACCTGTATATGTAAAGATTGGTATGGAATTAACATATGCGTGTGGTTTAGAAATGGTAAAAACAGTGAAGGAAATGGGTCACCACATTTTCTTAGACTTGAAATTGCATGATATTCCAAACACAGTTAAGGGTGGAATGAAAAACTTAGCGAACTTAGGTGTAGATATTGTCAATGTGCACTGTGCTGGTGGTATTGCGATGATGAAGGCTGCCATCGATGGCTTGAATGAAGGGGCTAAAGATGGAAAACGTCCTATGTGTATTGGTGTAACTCAGCTTACTAGTACTTCTAAAGAAGCTATGAATAACGAATTAGGAATTCCAGGTGAAGTGATTGATTGTGTTATTAAATATGCGAAGAATGCCAAAGAAGCAGGCTTAGATGGTGTTGTATGTTCCGTACATGAAGCTAAGGCGATTCACGAAGCTTGTGGAGAAGACTTCTTAACAGTTACTCCTGGTATTCGTTTGGCAAGTGATTCTAAAGATGATCAAAAGCGTGTCGCGACTCCTGCATTTGCGAAAGAACAAGGTTGTGACTATATCGTAGTTGGTCGTTCAATTACTAAGAGTGCTAACCCAGTTGAAACGTATAAAGAAATTGAAGCAACTATGTCAAAATAAGGTGTGAGATATCACATCTTTTTTTTATATATTAAGATTTTGGTTTCGGAACAGGGAAATGTGATATGTGAAAAAGTCGAATTGTCACAATTTGTAGGTTATCAGGAACGACAAAAAGGGCTATTGAAAATAGCCAACATTTTGTATTTGTCTTTAGTTGCTGAATTATTTTTTTACAATCATCTTATGATCGCATTCAGGGTAGTGCATCATATAGTTTTCTTCAGGTTCATTTGGAAATAATTCATCGATCAACCATCTAGGTACTTCTTCTTCATAACCGCATTTTGTGCATTTCATCAATACATCTTTTTCAGTATGCTCTGTCATTTCTTTTGTCCTTGAATGGATTATATTTATAAGTATACTGTATTGTGGCTTTACATTTACATTGAATAGGATCTTAGGTTAAAAGAATCAATCAAATGAGTGCGGTACTTCAATTTATTAAGTTTGTTTTTAAGGACTTTGGTTCTTGTTTCTCGAGAATAATCCTTGTTCTTTTTGATTCCAAGAAGTGCATGTACTTTATCTAGAGTTTTCTTAGATGCATTGGCATAGAATCCATAATATCGAGTGGTTAAGAAATGATAGTCCGGTATATGTATGATGAGACGTTTTATAAAATCAATCACATTATCTGTGACATCATGACGTTTTTCATCCTTATGATCATTGTAGAACCAGCTGACAGTCTTTGATTCTTTATTGTATTCTGTGATTCTATTTTCAGCCATGGCAGGCCTACCTGCATAGCGAATAAAATAGTTTACGCAGCCTTGAATATCTTTACTGTTTTTATTAGCTGAAGCATCGTTAGAATCGTTGTCAGTGGATTTGAACTTGGCATAGACATAGAATCCTTTAGGATGGTCTTTATAGAGTCTGTTCTTTTCTTCAGTTTTCTTTAATCCTCCGGCTTCCTGTATGAGTCGAATGAATTCAAACTGAATAGTTTTTCTAAGCTTAGTAAAATTGAAATGATGAAATGTTTTGATTTTATCTTTTTTAAAAGAATAGATTAATTCAGGAATAAGACAATGAATGTGTGGATTCCATTTAAGGTCCCTTCCAAAAGTATGTATAGTGGCAATCATGCCAAACTCATTACGAACAGGAATGTCTTTGAATATATAGTGGGTATCAGATAGCTTTTTCTTTTTGAATTTATCAGCAATCGATTTATTAGTGAGAATGGAAATGGTGTTTCTTGAAGCAACAAACAATAGATTGAGTCGAGTACGATCCTGTCTGAACCAGTTTCTAAGTTCTTCAGGAATAGTAAATACAATGTGTCTATGAGGGCAGTCAAGACAAAAAGAAGTGGCTTTGGCTGCAAGCTGTTTGGCATATTTAACACCACATGCATTACAGAACCTTGAATGACATGAGTGTGGAATAATATTCCAGTTGTCACAATCGGTACAGTCAAACTGATCAAAGCCAAGATAACATGTGTGGCAAAGTAATGAACGTTCTACATTGTCTAAGATGCAAGGACGAGCTTTACCGGAAGCATCTAGTTTTCGAATGTATTCAATATTTTCGAAGAAGATATTCTTGATGGGATGAATAAAATTGAAGTTTCGAACATCACAATCTAATAATGATAGAGTTTCAATTGGAATGTTTGAATGATAAGTGGTGTCCATAAATTAATTATATGTGAATTTAATATGAACATGTGAGAATACAGCAATATATCACATATTCACATTGGTGATATAATGATACAAATAAAATAAATTAGAAAGTCTCAAATCTATCTATTAAGACTGTATTAAATATAGTATAATAGAGACGGATAGAACAGGAGGACTTGTCTTATGAAGGTGTTTTCAATGTCGCAAAGAATCTATTATAAAGATCTGGAACCAGATGCAGAATCCATCATTAAAAAGGATCTTGAACTGTATAACTGCATGCTTCATAAGGCATTCAAAATCTGTTTTGATCGTGCCTATAAGGATGTTACCTATTCAGAAACAGATCAAAGAATGATCAAGTCCTTCTATGGTACAAGTGATTATTTTCCTTTGTCTGCCATTTATGAGGCCAAGGCTTTGGTGAAAAGTCTTAAATGCAGAGAAAAAGAAAATCAAGATATGATCAAGACTCGTCTTAAAAAGATAGACAAGAAAATCAAAAAGAACGAGAAGCAATTGAAGAAGGCTTTAAAGGAAAAAGAGAAGCTGATCAACAGATCCAAGAAAA
>NZ_VUMR01000073.1 GCF_009696075.1 Holdemanella porci
TACAACACGAATTCACTCACATTGTGAATATGAATCTCCACAAAATTTTGAAAAACAATATTTGAAACATAAACATTAAAAAAACAGATATTTAAGTTGTCTTAAATCTTGACATAGTACCAAAACTTCAATCCATGTTGTACTTCCTTCGCAACTAATTTTGCGATTTGTTCATCCTCTACATCACGCAATTGTTCATATGTGATTTCATTATTATTGAATTTAGCACGGGCCTCTTTAATTTCCTGTGGTCTTAAAAAAGATCCCACAATATCGTATTTAATATTCAACATTAGTAAATTTCCTCCAACGTCATCATTTTATCATTTCTAATTAATTATTGATAATATTTAATAATATGCATCCGTTATAACTTTTATCTATAATAGAAAATTAAAGAACGTGATAAAATAATTTTTATGAACACAAAATCATGTATACTCAACCAATTTCAAACATACCCACAACTAGAACTACAGGATTTAATGAAATTTTTATACCAAAGCAGTTTTGGGTGTGAACACTTACTTTCAAATCCTGACACAGTTCAAAAACAGATCCAACAAGAACTCGATACAAAACTGGATACATGTAATTCCATTGAATATCTAGATGGGGATTATGTTCGTCTTCATTTAAATTATGGATTGAGCGTTAATACACTAAGTACTTTATTTATTTTATCAAGTCAACAAGAAAAAAATGGCAAGGAACAGCTCGAAGAAAAGCTTCAAATCCTTATCGATATGATTTCCAATAAGGAACTTCCATTTTCTTTAAACAACGCTAAGCTAACTCTTTTAAAATGGAAAGAAGATGGATATCCTGCCATTCATCATTCCAATACATTCAATGAATTGTACCATCCATCTTATCGCTTAATACATAAAAAGTACGTCCCCTTCTTAAAACTATTTAAGCATATCGACAACAAGCATCCTTCTATTATTTCAATCGACGGGCGTTGTGCTTCGGGTAAGACTACACTTTCAAATCTTTTAACACAAATATATGACTGTAACGTATTTAAAATGGATGACTTTTTCTTACAACCCCATCAAAGGACAAAGGAAAGGCTTGAAAGTCCTGGAGAAAATGTAGATCATGAACGATTTGAACAAGAGGTCTTGATTCCACTATCCAAACATGAAGATATAAAGCTGCGTAAATTCAATTGTTCAACTTTGTCAATACAATCTGCTCACTTAATTCCATATAAATCATTTAATGTCATTGAAGGTTCTTATTCGATGCACTCAGATCTTCAAAGATATTATTCGTATTCTGTTTTCTTAACTGTAGATAAACAAGAACAACTTTCAAGACTTGAAAAAAGGAACCCAAATATGTTGAACAATTTTATTCAACGATGGATTCCTTTAGAAGAACTTTATTTTAAGACTTTTTCAATCCAAGACATATGTGACATAAAAATAGATACATCAAAGGCCTGAATCATCAGGCCTTATTTACATTATTCAACTTGTTCATCTTCCATACTGACAATACGACCTTCTCTTTGTCCAAGATCATATTTTTCATGGTACTCAGCCAATGTAGTTTTATAATCGTCACCTTCAATCGCATATACTTTGGAATCGTGAATATGAATATCTGTATCTTTTTCACGAATCTTAATCAAAGCCACCATACTACTTGCACAGTGTGTAGCGATACGGTTTAAACTATTTAATAAATCATTGAATACTGTACCTTCTTCAAGGCCACAGTTTCCTTGCGATAAACGTTCAACGTGACGCAATTTCATTTCATCACAAAGTCCACGAATGACAATTCCTAATGGAGATACGCGTCGAGCCAAAGCTAAATCATCTTCTAAATAAGCATGATATGTCATATTCATAGATTCACGAACAGCCTCCATAACAAGGTTTAACTCATCCATAGCGGCATCTGACATTGCCATACGATTCTCATTAATACTCTTTGACATATCGGCAATATCTGCAGCGTGATCTCCAATTCTTTCAAAGTCACTAATTGTATGAAGATATAAAGAAGCTTGTCGAGTTTGTTCAGTATTTAATGCTTGTTTTGTCAGCTGCATTAAATAAGAACCTAAACGTGCTTCATATTTATCAATCAAATTTTCTTTACGATGTACTTTATCATATTTTTCTGGTTTAAACTCATTAATCAAGTTCATTGAACGATTCACGTTATTACGCACCTTTTTAGCCATACCATTCATGACACGATGACATTGTGCAATCGCCAAAGCAGGATACGGAATCAAACGTTCTTCTAGTAAATCAAAGTCAGCTTGTTCTTCTAGATCTTCTGGACTGTCTTTGACAATACGCATCAATAATTTTTCAATTTGAGGAATGAACCAAAATAATACTAATACATTTCCACAACGAATAGCTGTATTCATTAATGCGATATTTACTGGAGACATAACTTTATTCACAAAGCTATAATGCATAAATACATTTGAACCATAGAATAGAATTGACCAGATAATCATACCAAATAAGTCGTTGATCAAATATTCTAATGCGGTACGTTTACCATTTTTATTTGCACTTAAGGCAGAAATCAACACAGGACAGGCAGCACCAATACCAATTCCTAAGTTAATTGGAAAGGCTGCCGCAAATGTCAATGAGCCTGTCATAGATAGTGCTTGTAAGATACCAATCGCTGCACTTGCACTTTGTAAAACAGCAGTAAACAAAATACCAACAAGAATACCCATGATTGGATTTGAGAACATTGTAAGCATACTAATGAATGTTTCGTTTGTTCTTAATGGCGAAACGGCTCCACTCATTTGTTGCATACCTGTCATTAAAATCGCAAATCCAAGCATGATATTTCCAACATTTTTATGTGTAGTACGTTTTCCAAATGTTTTTAAACAAATACCAATAAACGCAAACAATGTTGTGATCATAGCTGTTGAAAATAAGCTTGCGATTCCACTAGAACCACCAACATAAGATAAACACAATATCCAACCGGTAATACTTGTACCAATATTGGCACCCATGATAATACCGATAGCTTGTCTTAGTTTCATCATACCTGAGTTAACAAAACCAATGACCATTACTGTCGTGGCACTACTAGATTGAATAACAGAAGTAACACCTGCACCTAAGGCAACACCTTTTAAGCTTGTGTTTGTCATCTTGTACAAGAATGCTTCTAACTTGTTACCGGCAACGCTTTTTAGTCCATCGCCCATTAATGACATACCGAACAAAAATAACGCAATGCCTCCTAATAGGGATAAGACCATTGTAACTATTTCCATCTTGAACTCCTTTATAAAATGAATATTTAATTTTCAATTTTTACGCATATTGCGACGCCTTTATTATGCAATAAAAACAATGTCAAAACAATATTAAATTTATGTTAATTTTCTGTAAAATGAAGTTTTTTCTGAAAACGCTTTAAAAAAGATGACTTTAGAAACCTAAAATCATCTTTGCGATCATCTCAAAAAATTGAATCATATTTGAACGTAACATACCCAACGGATGATCTAATAGGCCTGAAAAAATCAATAAGATAAATAATAGATTCATCCATGGTGCACCATCAATAAATTTATAGTATTTATCGTCGGGTAAAAACGAAAACAATACTTTTGAGCCATCTAATGGTGGTACTGGAATCAAGTTAAAAATGCCAAATCCAGTTGAAATCAATCCTGTATATGTCAATGTATTCGATATAAAATATCCTACACTAGACATCATAAAATATGGAGCAAATTTATAGAGTGCATAAAATAAGAATACACAAATAAAGCTCAATAGAAAGTTTGCGATTGGACCCGCAAAACTTGTCCATATGATTCCTGTCTTCGCATCTTTGTAGTAACGTGCATCCACGGGTACTGGTTTTGCCCAGCCAAATCCACATACTAATAGACAGACAAGTCCAATCCAGTCAACATGTTTAAAAGGATTTAAGCTCAATCGACCTTCCATCTTAGCCGTAGGATCTCCCATCCAATAGGACACAAGTCCATGTGCCGTTTCATGAATCGACATGGAAAGAACAACGGCAATGACAAGATAAATAATATTTGATAAATTAAACATTAAATCTAAAGTGCATTACATCGCCATCTTGCACGACATAATCCTTTCCTTCTAGGCGCAAGCGTCCTGCTTCTTTAATAGCTAATTCGCTACCCAATTCATCGATATCTTCAAAACGATATACTTCAGCACGAATAAATCCCTTCTTGAAATCTGTGTGGATAACACCTGCACAATCCGGTGCTTTCATGCCTTTTTTAAATGTCCATGCACGACATTCATCTTCTCCAGCCGTTAAGAATGTACATAGATCCAATACGGCATAAGCCTTTTGAATCAATTGATCCAAACCAGATGTTTCAACGCCTAATTCTTCTAAGAATGCATCTTTTTCTTCTTTATCTAAACCAGACAATTCTTCTTCCATTTGCGCACATAAGGCAACAACCTGGTTATTCTGGCTTTGTGCATATTCTTTTACTTGATTATAGTAAGCACATGAATCTGGATCCATGATCCCTTCATCATCTAAGTTGGCAACATAGATCATAGGTTTAGCTGTCAATAAGTTATAGCCTTTCATCAAGATTTGTTCATCTTCATTCAACTCTAATGAACGAGCTGGTTTTCCTTCTTCTAAGATTGGTTGTAAACGATCTAATAAAGCCAATTCATCCAATGATTCTTTATCCTTATTTGTTTTAGCTTTACGTTCGATCTTACTTCTACGATTTTCAATTGTCTGAAGATCCGCTAAAGTTAATTCTAGATTAATAATTTCAATATCACGAATTGGATCTACACTATTTTCAACGTGTGTGATATCTGGATTATCAAAACAACGAACTACGTGACAAATCGCATCTGTTAAACGAATGTTTGATAAGAATTGGTTACCAAGTCCTTCACCTTGACTTGCTCCCTTAACTAATCCCGCAATATCTGTAAATTCAAATGTTGTATAGATTGTTTTTTTTGGATTGAAGATTTCAACTAAGCGATCAATACGATAGTCTGGTACTTCTACAACACCTACATTGGGCTGAATTGTCGCAAATGGATAGTTTGCGGCTTCTACTTGTGATTTTGTGATAGCGTTAAATAAAGTTGACTTTCCTACGTTTGGAAGACCAACGATTCCTGCTGTTAATGGCATAAATTCAATACATCCTCTCTATTCTTCTTCATGTCGAATTACTTTTTTTAATTTCTTTTCAAATTTTTGCCTAGGCATTAAAACACTGGCTCCACAACCTAAACATTTAATTCGAATATCTGCACCCATACGAATAATTTTCCATTCATTGGACTTATGACAAGGATGCTCTTTTTTCATTTCTACAATATCATTTAATCCATATTCCATAATTATTCTCCTTGCACATGCATATGATATGCATCCAGCGTATTCGATAATAACATACAAACCGTCATTGGACCAACACCTTTTGGCACTGGACTTACATAACTTGCCTTTTTCGCAACCGATTCAAAGTCACAATCCCCTACAAGTTTTCCATTGACACGATTGATACCTACATCAATAACAACAGCCCCTTCTTTTACCCAATTTTCATTGACCATTTGAGCAACACCCATCGCAACAATTAAAATGTCGGCTTGTGAAGCAATCTTTTCAATATCCGGTGTTTTGGAATGAACGATTGTTACTGTCGCATTCCGATTTTGAAGCAACAGGGCAACTGGTTTGCCTACAAGGTTACTTCTTCCGCAGACCACAGCACGTTTACCAGATAAATCTTTACATCCAATGGAATCTAACATAGCCATAACACCTTGTGGCGTACAAGGAATAAAGCCTGGACGATTCGTAAGTAAACAACCAGCATTCATGGGGTGTAAGCCATCTACATCTTTTTGTGGATCAATCAATTCTAAGGCTGCTGTTTCATCTAAATGCGAAGGTAAAGGCATTTGCACTAAAATACCATCAACTTCAGAATCTAGGTTCAAACTCATAATCACATCATTTAATTCTTTTTGCGATACATTTTCATCTAAACGAATTGTTCTTTGAAGCATCCCAATAGAAGAACAAGCCTTTTCTTTACCACGAACATAAGATATACTTGCCGGATCATTTCCAACAAGTACAACACTTAATAATGGTAGCCTTGCCCCTTCTGCACGGATGTCATCAATTTTTTGTTTCATATCCGCCTTGATTCGATCCGCAAGTGTATTTCCATATATAATTTCCATTAAAATAACTCCTTTGAATCCAATACAATGGTTACTGGACCATCATTCAATAATTCAATCTTCATATCAGCACCAAAAATACCTGTTTCAACATGCATACCTTGTTCTTGTAGTTTCTGATTGAATTGATCATACAATGTTGTAGCTAAATCTGGTTTACCTGCATTTGTAAAACTTGGGCGATTTCCCTTTTTACAATCCGCGTATAAGGTAAATTGAGAAATAGAAAGAATACTTCCTTCTACATCTTGTATGGATTTATTCATCTTCCCATTTTCATCTTCAAAAATTCGCAAGAATAAAATCTTATGAATCATTTTATCAATAATTTCATTTGTATCTTCATTATTGAATCCTACAAAAATACAATATCCATAATCAATTTGACCTGTTATTTGACCATCTACTGTACATTTTGCGTTCTTTGCCCTTTGAATTACTACTCTCATCCTTTTTTCTCCAATATACAAACACTAAGGCTTACAATGCCCTCTTCATTTCCTACAAAGCCAAGTTTTTCTCCACGCGTAGCCTTAATCGAAACATCTTCTATGTCACAATGCAATACATTTGAAATATTCGTTCGCATAGAAATAATGTGTGGTGCCATTTTAGGTCTTTCAGCCAAAATAGTCGCGTCCACATTACCAATCTGATATCCCATTTCATCCATCATATCATAGATATGTCCTAATAAGACAAGACTGTTCGCACCTTTATATTTAGGATCTGTATCCGGAAAATGTTTTCCTAAATCACCTAGTGCAAGGGCTCCTAAAATACTTTCGCCAATCGCATGTGTTAAAACATCGGCATCCGAATGTCCTAAAAGTCCTTTAGAATGTTCAATTTCAACTCCGCCCAAAATAAGTTTACGACCCTCTACAAGCTGATGAATATCTACCGCTTGTCCAATACGTATATTATGCATAAACCACCTTAGACGTTCTTTCAGCACGCTTTTTAAGCTCTTCGTCTCTATAGCCTAAAATACAATGTCCAATGCCTTCATAAGATTCTGGTATTCCCCATTTGATCTTTAATTCTTTTCCATATTCTGTTTCAAACACTTCTTTAGCACGGTGGATCCAACATGAATCAACACCTAAGGCATTTGCAGCATTCATTAGATTCCCCATAGCCAAAGCTCCATCGTATAAATATGTGGGTGCATGGGTATCTGCGAAGACAATAATCAAACTTTTTGCACCATAAAATGGGTCCGCCGATGAATTCATAACCTCTGCATTCTTTTTAGATAATTCTTTTACTAATTCTTCATCCTCAACAGCTACAAAGGCAAAGATTTGACGATTCATGCCACTAGGTGCACATTGCCCGGCATAAATAATTTTTTCAACCAAATCATGACTCACCTTTTTGTTATTATATTTTCTTACACTTCTTCTCTCTACAAGATTTTTATATGCTTCATTCATTATATTTTGCCTCCAAAACTACCTCATATTATACAATACAAAATCTTATTATACAAAAAAAGCCTGGCTAAAAAAGGACTATATAAAAATAGTTGGGGTCTAGATACGCTATAAGATTACATAGGGTAATGTGCTAGGCAGCTTAAAATTCGCTCCAAAGTATTTTGGGGCGTTTTTTGTTATACTTGAATTGAAAGGATAATTCAGCTGACAAAAAGAAAAAGCGAAATACATTTCCGCCAAGATTTGTTTCCCTCGCTTTTCCCCCACCAAGCCACCTGAAAGGTATGCTTATGTTGATGTTAGCATATAAATAGGACTAGTCAAAAAGAGAAAATTTACGCCAGTGGTACAATAGAAAGAGGATGATTCAAAGACAAAGGAAGGCAAAAGAAAATGGCAAATAAAAAGAAACAGTTT
>NZ_VUMR01000074.1 GCF_009696075.1 Holdemanella porci
GTTTAAATATTTTGAAGTTCTTGTCATAAGTGTAGTCTCTCTTTCGTTTACACCTATACAATAAATCTTAAATAGACATCATTAATGTCAGTTATATTAACAAATCACCAATGTATCTGTTAAGCCTATATCTTTATAGTATTGAGATAAGATATTTAATCCTTCTTCTCCATTTACAGCTTCAAGTACATCATAATCATCTTCTAAAGTTACCTTTAAAATTTCCCGGTTGATTTCATTATCTTCGACAATCAATACTTTTCTTTTAACCACATTACTAGGCAATGAATTATTAAACATATCAATAGTGTTTCTACGAATATCCAAATCTTCATTCGCAAAACCAATGATGATTTGCCTTAATCGACCATCTTCCATTACACGCCCAAAGTGTGAGTACATAAAATGAACTTCCGAATTATTTTTAGATTGGTAATGAACATTAAAATGCTCCGTTTTTTCTAACCTAGAAAATAAAGAGTTAAATGAAAGAGCCATTCGTAACATGTCACGATTCTTGTCGTAAACACGATCATCAATATATTGATTCATCGCATCGTTATAACTCGTACATGACGAGAAACCAGGTAACTCCAATGTTTCCTTAAAAGTATGAATTTGTTGATCTTCACAATCCACAATATAGATGTTTTTAAATTCATCGCCTAGTATTTGATAGATGCGACTGGAATCAAAATCTTTCATAAAAACCTCTTCTAAAACAATAACTTATTTATTACTATTATATAACCAAAACTTTCATTACGCAAACAACCTAGGAAAAGAAAAAAAGTGTCATAAGACACTTTATCATTATTTACGGTTTGCGTTTACCGATTTCATGATTTGACGAATCTGTGCTTCACTAGGTTTACGTCCCATTTGTAAGAACATTGCACGAATCATCTTTTCATTAATTGGTGGATTTTCTTTAATTTCTTTTTCAAACTTCTTACGAGTGAAGTAGAAAGTAACCAAGCCACCAATGATGGCTCCCACTATCGTATATAAAATTGATGAAACCATGTTTTAGTCAACCTCACTATCTACTCATCTATTCTACTATCTTTTTGGGATTTTGACAATATGAATTGACCACTATATTCCGTTAAAATAATGGAAACAAAGATCAAAAGTCCCCCTAAAACCATAATTGGACTTTTCTCTTCATGCAACAATAAGAATCCAAATACATTCGCAAATAAGGATTCTGTACATAAAAGAACACTCGCACTCGATGCATCTGTATATTTTTGTGCCAAAGTCTGAAGTTGAAATGCCAAGAACGTTGCCACTACGATCATATAAGCACAACTCATATACGCATGTGCAGTGATTGTTTGTGGTATCGTTTCTAAACTTAAGGCCAGTGGAATCGAAAGGATAGCCGCAACACTCATTTGTACAGCATTGATCGCAATTGAATTCAAATTTTCTGTCGCATACTCTAGAGATATGATGTGACACGCAAAGATGAAGGCACATGCTAAAGATAAACTATCGCCAAAACTAAATGAGAAATACCCTTTAGATAAGCTTAGGCAGGCAATTCCTGCAAGACAAACAACACTTGCCGCAAGTTGACGATTGCTCGGTTTCTTTTTCCATAACAGCCATACAATATAGGGTACAAGAACGACGTTGACAGCTGTTAAAAAGGCATTTTGACCTGTATTCGTTAAGAATAAGCCGAAGGTTTGAAACGCAAAAGCTAAGTACATTAAAACACCTGAAATACTTCCACGAAATAAGGCTTCCCTTGAAATCTTTACACGACTGACTAAACATACAATAATACTAACGATGCTAGCGCCAAGAAAGCGAATCATTAAAACAGTAAAAGGATCAAATGTCCGCAAAGCTGCATCGGTCGCAATAAACCCGCCACCCCAAATGGCCGCAACCAAAAGGCATACTAAATTAGCTTGTTGTTTACTCATGCTTTTTCCTCATCAAATAAAGATGGTTGTTCAAAATCATCTTGTTTGATCCAAGAACCATCCGTAACATTTTCAAGTGGTGAGACCCACTCAAACTTGTCTACTTTGCCTAGTGGTGAAGAGAATGTAGCTTGGGCATTCATCAAACTGATTTCTTTTGCCTCAAAACGCATAATATCTTCTGTATAAATTTCAAATGGTGTTTTTAAATCGACCATATGTACATTTAATATAACATTCGGATTGGACTTCACTAACTTACAAATACGATTTCCTTTCGCCGGACGATTTAATGGCGCAATCTCCGTTTGTTTCATACGCTTTAAAGAAAGGGTTGTCGTAGAAACTAAGACTTGTTCCTCACGATTTTGACTGACACAAATAGAAGCTACGCAATCATCCTTTGATAGATTCATCGCCTTCACACCTTTGGATTTATTTGAAACCAACGGAATTTGTTCAACTGGATACATCAAGCCATAGCCTTGTTCACTTACTAGAATGACTTGATCATCTGGTTTATAAGATAAAGATACACTAATCATTTCGTCCATAGCCCCAATCTTCATACAAGCCATTGTTTTATTAGAACGTGAAACTTCAAATTCTTTTAATTCGGTACGCTTGATCATACCATGACGACTTGCACTTATGACATGAACTCCTGTTTTAAAGGAATCCAATACATAGGCTGCGATAATTTTTTCACTTGAATCCATCTTAATATAATTTGAGATATGACCACCCAAATCTTTCCATTTTGCCTCTTCTATCTGGTAAACCGGAATATATCCATATGTACCACGGTTTGTGAAGAAAACTAATGTCTGTAATGTATGACTCGCTCCGTAACACACTAATGAATCTGTATCTTTTCGTTGTGTCATGGATTCACTAGAAGCATTATAGCTTCTCATAGATACACGCTTGATATAGCCATCACGCGTAATTGTGATCATACATTCTTCTTTGGAGATCATAGCCTTTTCATCAATTACGATTTCTTTCACTTCATGTACAATATCCGAAAGACGAGGTGTATTAAATTCTTCATTCACCTTTTCTAATTCTTCCACCATGACTTTATGAAGTTCATTCTTATCTGAAATGATTTTTTCTAATTCGGCAATATCACATTGTAGTTGTTTAAATTCTGCCTTTAATTCTTTAACATCTGTATTTGTTAAACGATATAAGCGCATTACGACAATGGCTTCTGCTTGTTTTTCTGTAAAGTCAAAACGTTCAATCAAATTCTTTTTGGCATGGGCCTTATCTTTTGATTTACGAATGATACGAATGATCTCATCCATTACACTTACAGCTTTGATCAAGCCTTCTAATATGTGTGCACGATCTTTTTTAGAGGCTAAATCATATTTACTTCTACGAATCACTACATCTTCTCTGTGGTTGATAAAGGCATCTAACATCATGGCTAATGACATTTGTACGGGTGCCTTGTTCACAATCGCAATGACGTTGTAATTGTATGATATTTGAAGATCTGTATTTTTATATAAATAGTTTAAGATCTGTTCATCATTACTATCTTTTTTAAGATCCACGACAATTCTTAATCCCGTACGATCACTTTCGTCACGCACATCTAAAATGCCATCGATTTTTTTGTTTAAACGAATCTCATCAATTTTCTTTACCAAGTTCGACTTGATTACTTCATAAGGAATCTCATGAATCACAATTTGCTTAATTGTACGTGTTGGTACAATTTCCACTTTCGAACGAATTAAAATACGTCCACGACCTGTTTGAAAGGCTTGTTTGATTCCGTCAAGTCCCATCACGATGCCGCCTGTAGGAAAGTCAGGGCCTTTCACAAACTGCATCAATTCTTCTAATGAACAATCGGGGTGTGAAATACGATAAATACTTGCTTGAACCACCTCATTTAAATTGTGAGGTGGAATATTTGTAGCATATCCAGCTGCAATACCTGTAATACCATTGACTAATAAGTTAGGAAAGCGAGCAGGAAGTACAGTGGGTTCCATCTTTTCATCGGAAAAGTTGGGTGCCCATTCCACTGTATCTTTATCAATGTCCTGCAACAAGAAATCACTGATTTTGGCTAAACGCGCTTCTGTATAACGCATCGCAGCTGCCGGATCGTCATCGATAGATCCATTGTTTCCTTGCATGTCAATTAAAGGATTAGTAATCTTCCAATTTTGTGACATACGAACCATCGCATCATATACAGAGCTATCCCCATGAGGGTGATAGTTACCAATGACGTTACCGACTGTTTTTGCGGATTTATGATATGGCTTGTTGTAAGTATTCCCATCTTCATACATCGCATATAAAATACGTCTTTGTACTGGCTTTAAGCCATCTCTTGCATCTGGTAAAGCACGCTCTTGAATAATATATTTAGAATATCTGGCGAAACGATCGGCCATGATATCTTCTAAAGAATTCTTTAAAACATTATGTTTTACTTCTTTTTCTTTCACGCATTTACCTCCTTATAATCATCTTCTAGAGTAAATACAACATTGTCTTCGATCCAGTTACGGCGAAGCTCTGCCTTATCTCCCATTAACTCAGTCACTCTTTTTTCAGCCATCATCGCATTTTCAATGGTCACACAAAGTAAAGTTCTTGATTCAGGATTCATTGTGGTGTCCCAAAGCTGAGTGGCATTCATTTCACCAAGACCTTTATATCGTGTAATGGTGTAACCATTTTTTAATTCGGCTTTTTTCTCATCTAATTCTTCATTTGTATATAAATAGTATTCTTTACCCGCCTTGGCAATCCGATATAGTGGTGGCAAGGCAATATACAACATTTCATGCGTAATTAAATCACGCATATAACGATAGAAGAATGTCAATAATAAGTTTTGAATGTGAGCTCCATCATCATCGGCATCGGTCATGATAATGACTTTATAGTAGTTTGAATCTTCAACTGTAAAATTTGCACCTACACCAGCACCTAAGGCATGAATAATGGTATTTAATTCTTCATTCTTTTCGATAGCTTCAAGACTTGCCTTTTCTGTATTCAATACTTTACCACGCAAAGGAAGAATCGCTTGGTATTTTGAATCACGCCCCTGTTTTGCAGAACCACCCGCAGAATCCCCTTCGACTAGATATAATTCTTTTCTTCTGGCATCCTTACTTTGAGCCGATGCCAACTTTCCAGATAACACTCTTTCCGAACGGTTCTTTCCTTTTCCATTACGAATATCGGCACGCGCTTTTCTTGCGGCATTACGAGCTTGAGCTGCCTTGATGATCTTACGTACTAGAGCATTGGCAACCTCTTTATTTTCTTCCAAGAAGTAACGAAGGTTTTCCGATACCACCGTTTCTGTTGCTGGCTTAGCTTCTGGTGTGCCTAACTTTTCTTTGGTCTGCCCTTCAAATTGTAGATAATCTTCTGGAATTGTCAGATTGATAACTAATGTCAAACCTTCTCTGACATCATTCCCATCAAATCCTTTATCTTTTTCTTTTAAGAAACCATTCTTACGAGCATATTCATTAAAGACTTTCGTAAAAGCTTGTTTCGCCCCTGTTTCATGAGATCCTCCATCACGCGTGCGAACCATGTTTGTGAATGAGAAAATGTTCTCTTGATATTCATCTGTATATTGGAAACATCCTTCTACAATGATCTGGTTACTTTCACCTCTAAAACTAATTGGATCATGCATTGGCGTATGATCTTGATTCACTTCTTCAATAAAGGCTTTTAATCCATCTTCATATTGGTAAACGACTTCTCTTTCTTCTTTTCGCTTATCGCGTACAATCATTTTTAACCCTTTTAATAAGAAAGCATCTTCTTGGGCTCTTTCACAAATGGTTGAATATGAAAAGTGAAGCGATTTAAAAATAGACGGATCCGGTTTAAAGGAAACAATACTTCCGGTATGATTGGTTTTTCCTACTTTTTCAAGTTTTCCAATCTTACTTCCCCCATCTTCAAATGTCATACTCCATACATCTTTTCCATCATGTACCATAACTTTACACCATGTACAAAGAGCATTCACAACACTTGCACCTACACCATGCAATCCTCCAGCACTTGTATAGCCTCCATGACTTGTAAATTTACCACCAGCATGCAGAATGGTAAAAATAACTTGAAGTGTACTCACCCCTGATTTATGTTTTCCAACAGGCATTCCACGCCCGTGGTCTTCTACTGTAACACTGCCATCTTTTTCTAGTGTAATTGTGATTTCATCGCCATAGCCATTTAAAGCTTCATCAATCGCATTATCGACAATTTCCCATACTAGATGATGCAAACCCTTTGAATCGGTAGATCCAATATACATTCCTGGACGCTTTCTTACGGCATCCAAACCTTCTAAAATAACGATACTACTTTCATCATATTGTTGTTTTGGCATACTATCCCTACTTTCCAACGTAATTTTTATTATATCAACAAATCAAAAAAAGTGCACATAAATTCCGTCAAATCCATCTCATTATACACGCTATATAGACACTATACATGTACATTTCGGGTGCTTTACATACCTCATACTTAAACCATTTCAAGAGTTCCCATCACACTTTCTTGATTGTACCTAAATTCATTAAGTTGAGTTTCAATGCTCATTTTTGAATATATATTTTAAATCCACACTATTTATGTCAAATTATTAATTTTTCCATACAATTCTCGACTAAGTGGATCAAAACTGCTAAAATGAATTTTGAGGTGGAAGAGATGAAAACTATTTTATGTATTTTATTAGGTTACTTATTAGGATCTTTACCCTTCGCATTGATCATTGGTAAAGTTTTCTATCATACAGACATTCGCCAATATGGCTCAGGAAATCTAGGTGGAACGAACGCAGGAAGAGTTCTTGGAAAGAAAGTGGGAATTTCTGTCATTGTGTTTGATGTATTAAAAGTTGTTCTTGCGATTGCGATCGCAACCCAAGTATCGAAAGTTGCCGGTATCTGGACAGGACTAGCCTGCTGCATCGGACATTGTTATCCAGTCTTCGCAAAATTCCATGGTGGAAAAGCTGTTAGTACAATGTTTGGCTTCTTATTCTCTACAAGCATTTTCTTATTTCAAGACGCAAGTTACTTACTTGTACCATTTGGCATGTTTCTAGTTGTCCTATATCTATTTAAATATGTATCTTTGGCAAGTATGTGTGCAGCCATCGCAAGCAGCTTATACATTACGGCATTGATGCTAGGATTCAACGTAGAAAGTATTTCAGTTATTGTCGCAAGCTGGCTAATGACAGTTCTTGTGATTTACAGACATCGAACAAACATTGAAAAAATCAAAAAGGGTACAGAAAATACAATTTCATGGTTATAGAAAGTTTTTTAAGAAACTTTCTTTTTTTTATGTCTTTTTCACATTGGAATCGTATCATAGTATGTATGAACTATTTATACTACGAATACAAATCCAGTACTGTTTGCACTGTTAAAGAAGATGAAAAGCTATACTACAAGAGTTTAAGCACGCAAAATTATCTAAACGAAAAATGCTTATTAAACGGATCCACCCTTAAAGGAAGACAAGAAGCCTTTGTCTATCAAATGAAAGTAAAAAAATATATTCCTGTTGTTGTATCCATTTCAAGAAAGGAGATCTACTTTCCCAACAAATCGAAAAAAGCACATGACTGTATCTGGATCAATTATGCCAATATTAAAGATGTCACTTACTTTGAATCCACTTGCACAATCACATTTCATGATGGCTCCAAACTCGATTGTGAGCATCCCAAACGAATCCAACAAACGCTAAAACAAATTTTTCGCTACCTAAATAAAAACCACGTCTAAAAGGCGTGGTTTTCTCTGCGGCTATAAGCCTTTACTACCAGCTCGCGTCTCAAGGCGCTGCTTTCACTTCGTTCAAGCTATCGCTTTTGACTCTCGCCAGCCCTCAAAGGGCTTTATTTTTTACTATTTCTTTCTCTTTACTTTTTCTTGTTTATACGCCTGTTGCTCTGCTTCTGAGAATGGATTTGCGTACTCTTTTACACTCATTTTATCCATTGCTATATCGTGCATTTCCTGCTCTCGAATATATTTTGCAACTGTCGCATCATTCAATCCTACAGTAC
>NZ_VUMR01000075.1 GCF_009696075.1 Holdemanella porci
TTCTCCATCAAAGAAGTACGCATTAAAGAAGTCGACAAAATAGGCATTGTTTTCTAAAAACTCCTTCATAATTTTGTCTTTTGATTTATTCATGTGATTTCATCACCCCTATCTCATATACGAAATACATTGAGGCTTTTCCAAAAAAGATGCACATTTGATAATTTCACATAATTCATTTTGATTTCACAAGATTTACCAAAGTTATACTAAAATTATGACAACATGGAATGTTATTCTATAAGTGTCTTAAAGATAAGGCAATGAATATAGAAAATAAACCAATATTCATATCTCTCTCCCAAAATAATAATAAACAAAAGAAACCATTCTAGGCGCCAACACTAGAATGGTTTCTTTTTTATTCTTGCCAATTAATTTTTCGATAATATAGGAAAAATACAATACTTGATAAAGACCAAGTAAATGGATAAATCAAATATACAAATAAAATGTTATGGAATAGCATGTTCAACATTGTTAATAAGGTGACTCGCACAAGACACCAACACACAAGCATAACAACCATTGGAACCACAGACTTTCCTACTCCACGAAGTACAGCCGACACACCATGGCTATATGCTAATAAAAAGAATAGAATCGTCGCATAATGAGCTCGTTCTACACCATATTGTATTACTTGTGGATCATTCACAAATAAACGCATCAATGGAGTGGCAAACAGTGCAATCAATAACCCTATGGTTTCAGCTAAGCCGACGGAACAAACGAGTCCAAAATGAGCTCCTTTTCTAGCCCTTTCATATTCTTTGGCTCCTCTATTTTGAGAAACAAACGTAGTTAAAGCCATCATAAAACTTGTGATTGGTAAAAACGCAAAACCCTCAATTTTTGTATAGGTACCAATACCAGCCATAGCCAAGGAGCCAAACGAATTGATATTCGATTGTACAACGACATTTGATATTGAAATTAAACTATTCTGAATTCCCGTTGGAATCCCCATTTCCAATATTTCCTTACCTACATCAGCATGTATACGAATCTTAGAAAGATGTACCTGATGACTTTCATTTGTCCGAATCAATAGATACAAACAAAGAGCAGCACTTAAAAACTGCGATAGAATCGTAGCCAAGGCAGCCCCTTCTACATTCATATGAAATCCTGCTACAAATACAATGTCCAATACAACATTTACACAACTTGATACAATCAAGAAATATAATGGATGTTTGCTATCTCCTACTGACTGCATAATGCCTACACAAGAATTGTATAGAATCATTCCTAAAGACCCTAAAAAATATATTTGTAGATATGCAGTGGATAAATGAATCACATTTTTTGGTGTAGACATCCACCCTAACAATACAGGTGCCAACAAGTATCCAAAAACGGTTAAACCAATCCCAAAAATCAATCCAAACGCCATAAGTGTATGGATCGCATTCTGCATTCTTTCTTTATCATTCGCACCAAAGTAGCGTGCAATGACAACTCCTGCACCGACGGATATTCCTTGAAACAAACTAGTCAACAGAAAGATCAATTCACCACAAGAAGTAACGGCCGCAAGGCTTGAACTGCCCAGATAGTTTCCTACAATCAAGGAGTCCGCAGTATTATAAAGTTGTTGAAATAGATTGCCTAGAAACACAGGAAATGCAAACAGAAGCATTTGTTTCCAAATGGTTCCAGACGTCATTAACATTTGATTCTTTTTCATGTACATATCATACACTATTAACGCAAGAAAAAAAGCCCATTTCTGGACTTATTGAGAAATGCTCTTGGCATAATCCGTTGGAGAAATCCCATACTGCAATTTAAACTTCCTAGAAAAGTAGTGAATGGAAGTAAATCCTAAAATATCAGATATTTCTGAAATCGTCTGATTATGCTCATGAATCATGATTTTAGCCTGATTCAATTTCACGTTGGAAATATATTGTTTTGGGGTAATATGAATATTTGACTTAAACAAATTCTGTAGACTTGATCTCGAAATCGAGAACTTCGTACACAAATCTTCCACCGTAAATTGCTTATATACGTTATTATTGATAAAAACCAAAATTTCATTCAGCAACGTACTCTCATAATGCTCTTGCATCGGATTCGCCGTTATAGAAGTAGATTCCTCTACCTCATCATCAAATTGATATAAAAGAATTAGAATCTGTTTTAAATACAATAGTACGAGTTCTGAATTCAAATTACCATCGGACTGAATGGATTTCATAAATTCAGACAACACTTGATAAATATCTTTTCGCGTATGAAAAACACGATTTTTTAAATTGCCAGGCAACTTATTATCCATATCAAACGTAATCGTCAGATATGAACAAGTACTCTGACTATCTGTACTTTGTGTATGGAACTGTCCCGGATAATATAAAATTAAATCATATTTAGACAATCTGTAACTATGACCATCTACCGTCGTATCCAAAGTACCATGATCAATATATGTCAATTCATAATAATCATGTGACTCACCAGGAAATGTATAATTCGATTTACGAACCTGGTAAAAACATGTAAAGATCTCTTTTAAATTCATCTTTGAAACCAAAGGCTGATACGAATATGGAGTCTCCATCATCTTCTGATTCATTCCATGACTCGAATAATGAATTTGAAGCACACTCTCTCTCGAGATAGAAACATAATTAAAATAAATATCTGGTTTTAAACGAACAACACGGTGAATCACATATTCTTCAAATTTTTTACCATCTTTACTCACCACTAACATAATAATTCCACTACGCGTATCCAAATATACTGGATCGCTAGAATAATAAAATGTATCAAACGTTTTGTTTGTGATTTTAAAATCGTTTTCAACATAATCAACCAAATGCCCTGCATTATGATTTACAGAATAGAATACATCCCCAAACTTTTGGAATGAATAATTCGTAGTTCTCTTTTGCATATAAGTAAATCTCCTTAGTTTTATGTCCTTATTATTTTTTGTTCTTTTTAGTTACGAAAGTTATTTATCTACTAAAAAGTATAAACCCAAACAATTTATTCGTAAAGTATTTTTCTGTAAACAAAAGCGCCTTATCTATCACATTACACGATAAATAAAGCGTATTTTATTATCTCATTTTTTCAATTGCCGGAACAATAATTTTATTGATTATCCTATAATTTGTCGTTTCTTCATCCCCATAATAGTATTCTTTAAATTCTTCTCCAAAACCAATTACTTAATATATAAAAAGCAGAAACAAAAATCAATATTTGTATTCTGCAAACCTAGATTCTCTTTCTTCCCAAAATTTCACAAAATGTTTTGATTAAATTAACGAATGATAAGATTATAGTATAAGTGTGCTTGAGAGAAGCACATCTACAATATTCAAAGAGCCCTATTACAGCTAGGGCAAGGCAAAATTCTGTTTGTTACAGCCACTCAGAATTTAATGTTCATGGTCTCCTAAGAATTGACGGGAGACCCTTTTTTTATTATTATTTTTGTATGTCAAACTTAACTAAACTTGCTCTAGAGCAATCCCTAAAAAGATTCTTATTAAAGAAACCATTGGATAGGATTACCATCAAAGATCTAACGGACGATGTTGGCATTTCAAGAATGTCTTTCTACTATCACTTTAAAGATATTTATGACCTTGTTGAATGGTCTTGTATTTATGATGCCACAAATGTACTAAAAGGAAATAAGACCTACGACACTTGGCAAGAAGGTCTCACATCCATTTTTGAAGCCGTTCTTCAAAATAAGCCATTCATATTGAATGTGTATCACGCTACAACACAAGACAGTATCGAAAGATTTTTGTTTGCAACCGTACACGACCTTATTTTAGGGGTTGTTAGAGAAAAGGCTCAAGGCACCAACATTTCAGAAGAACAAATCCAATTTATTGCCGATTTCTATAAATATAGCTTTGTAGGCATTATGCTCGACTGGATTGGCAAAGGCATGAATGAAGATTATAATGAAATCGTCTATAATATGGCCAATACTTTGCATGGTTCTATCGCAAATTCCATTTCAAACTTTACAAATGAAGCAAAATGATAAAAAAATTATCATCTTGCTTTTTTTGTTTATGGTTTTTTATTTTGATTCTCACTATTATGTAGCCATAAAGAAAAAGGAGGACATGTATATGTCAAAGAATACTGTAAAATTAGGCATTGCAGGCCTTACTGCTGCAGCTACAGGTGCTGCTTTATTTACCGCCAAAAAAGTGAACGATAAAAAGAAAGAAGAAGAGACATCTACAAGTGAATATCGTAATACAGAAAGAGGAAAATACGAAAAGAACTCTAAAGGTATTTACTACACAAACGGAAACTACGAAGCATTTGCCCGCCCAGAAAAGCCAGCTGGCGTCGATAATAAGAATGCATATATCGTAGGTAGTGGACTTGCTGCACTAGCGGCTGCTTGCTTCTTAGTTCGTGATGGACAAATGCCAGGAAAAAACATCCACGTATTAGAAGCAATGGATATTGCTGGAGGTGCCTGTGATGGAATCTATGATCCCACTCGTGGATATGTCATGAGAGGTGGACGTGAAATGGAAAACCACTTCGAATGTTTATGGGATTTATTCAGAAGCATTCCTTCCTTAGAAGTTGAAGGGGCTAGCGTTCTAGACGAATACTACTGGTTAAATAAACATGATCCTAACTACTCATTGTGTCGTGCCACAATCAATCAGGGAAAAGATGCTCATACAGATGGTAAGTTTGACTTAAGTACAAAGGGTGCTATGGAAATCGCAAAATTATTCATGACACCAGACGAAGACTTATATGATAAGACAATTGAAGATGTATTTGATGAAGAAGTATTCGATTCAACATTCTGGATGTATTGGAGAAGTATGTTTGCGTTTGAAAACTGGCACTCTGCATTAGAAATGAAATTATACTTCCAAAGATTCATTCACCACATTTCAGGACTTCCTGATTTCAGTGCTTTGAAATTCACAAGATACAACCAATATGAATCATTGATTCTTCCTATGCAAAAATATCTAGAAGCTCATGGCGTAGACTTCCAATTTAATACAGAAGTCACAAATGTTGAGTTTGAATTTGTAGGTGACAAAAAAATTGCGAAGACAATCGAATGCAAAGTCAACGGAACCGAAACCGGCATTGTATTAACTGAAAACGATTTAGTATTCGTGACAAACGGAAGCTGTACAGAAGGAACAATCTATGGCGATCAAGACCATGCGCCTAATGGAGATGCTGAAGTAAGAACAAGTGGATGCTGGAGCTTATGGAAAAACATCGCGAAACAAGATCCAAGCTTTGGACATCCAGAAAAATTCTGTTCAGACATTTCAAAGACAAACTGGGAATCTGCCACAGTCACAACATTAGATGATAAGATTATTCCTTATATCACAAATATTTGTAAACGTGATCCTCGCAGTGGAAAAACAGTTACTGGAGGTATTGTCACTTGTAGAGATTCAAGTTGGTTAATGAGCTGGACAATCAATCGTCAAGGACAATTCAAGAAACAAGATCCAAACAAAGTATGCGTTTGGGTATATGGACTATTCACTGATGTTGATGGTGACTACATTAAAAAGCCAATGAGAGAATGTACTGGTAAAGAAATTACGGAAGAATGGCTATATCACTTGGGTGTTCCAACGGATCAAATTGAAGAATTAGCTACAAATTCAGCACGATGCGTACCTACAATGATGCCATACATCACTGCCTTCTTTATGCCACGTACAAAAGGTGATCGTCCAGACGTAATTCCTGATGGATGTGTAAACTTCGCCTTCTTAGGACAATTTGCCGACACACCAAGAGACACAGTCTTTACAACTGAATATTCAGTACGTACCGCCATGGAAGCTGTATATGGACTATTGGGTGTTGATCGTGGTGTTCCAGAAGTTTGGGGCAGCGTATATGATGTACGTGAATTATTAGATTCAAGCGTTAAATTAATGGATGGTAAATCGCCACTTGAAATCAACCTTGGACCTTTAAACGTATTCAAAAAACCAATTCTTAAGGCAATCAAGGGTACTGTAATTGAAAAACTATTAAAAGATCACGATGTGATTAAAAGCAATATGAAATACTAGAAACGAAAGGAAGAAAGCACTATACTTTCTTCCTTTTACATATCTAGCCAAATTTTAAGTCCCGTTGTATCCGCTCTACCTGATACAAAGGTTACTTCTACATTATGATATTTTTCACACTCTTTACGAATATCCTTTACTTGGCCTTTTAATACAACTTCATTTTTTTGATTATATAATATTATTTTTGTCTCTGGATAAAACAGCTTCATACATTCATGAAAATTCATAAGTAAATTTATCTCCTTCTCTAAAATAAACAGTTGGAGACAAACTCCTCTAAGAACCCTACGTGCAGTTTTCCCGCATACGGCTCTCCCACTGTTACTTTAAACATTCTTGTTATAAATGACTTTACCACCACTCCAAATATCAACATGGATATATGGGTGAATGATTCTTTCTTGCCATACTACATAGAACCTTTCCAATTTAAAACTTTTTCTTTGACTCCTTCGGTTTAACCATTTAAACGTTACATATAGTGAATGTTGCCAAAGGTTTCTGACCTCTTTTATCATTCCACTCAAACTATAGTAGTTAAAACTACCGGTAAGTTTCTTGTTCAATGTCTTCATGAATTCGTCAAATTGAGTGGTTCTATTCTCTTTGACCCATTTCTTTAAGTTTGACTTGAATTGCTTCTTCTTTTTACGACTAATCTTATGTCCTACAGAATAGTAACCTTTTCTTGTCTTACTGTTGAAATGTGTAAAGCCTAGAAAATCAAAAGTTTCTCTAGTTCCACAATTTCTTCCAAATGGAAGTATTCGTGTCTTTTCTTTGGATAGTTCCAATCCAAAAAGTTCCATTCTTCTAATAATGGCTTCATATACTCTTTGTGCATCTCTTTCATATTGAAACATAATCAGAAAATCGTCGGCAAACCTTACCAGGTATGCTTCTCCATATAACTGTTTCTTAATACACTTTTCAAACCATATATCCAACACATAATGTAGATACACATTGGCAAGTATTGGACTAATCAGTCCGCCTTGGGGTGTTCCTACACTTGTTTCCTCATATTTTCCTTCTATCATGACACCTGATTTGAGCATTCTCGCTATATATCTCAGGTAGTTCGGGTCTGCGATATCATTTCGAAGAAATTTCATGAGCCACTCATGATTCACATTATCAAAGAAGCCTTTAATGTCACAATCCAGTATATAGTTAACTTTCTTATACATAATGGTATCATTGATTACTTTAATCGCATCATGAGCCTTTCGATTTGGTCTGAATCCATATGAACAGTCTAGAAATCTAGGTTCATATACATCACTAAGTATATCTGCCATGGCTCCTTGAAAGAGCCTGTCTTCATAGACCGGTATTCCTAAAGGTCTTTTCTTGCCATTTCCCTTGTCGATTTCAACTCGTCTTACGGGTTGTGGCTTATAGCTAAAACTCTTAAGTCTATGCATCAAGTCGTCTATATTTTCATTTAGATTTTCCTGATACACTTCCTTAGTTACCATGTCTATTCCTGGAGCTTTGTCTTTCTTTTGTAGACGATGTTGTCTTATTAAAGATTCCTTGTCTACTCGATTCATCAACGTTTCCAGTTTAGGATGTCTTTTTGACAATGTTCTTATATCTTGTCGTTTTGTTCCCATGTCTTTATAACCTGGTATATTGTAATTGACTCATCTAACTGGTCATCTACAATATACTTCTTCCTTCTTTCAACCTTTGATAACC
>NZ_VUMR01000076.1 GCF_009696075.1 Holdemanella porci
ATGCACAAGAATCTACAATATCCAGGACAGTCATGTTCAATATCTCATTCTATTTTTAATGTGATTGGTTCCTTATCAAATCAAATTCGAGATGTTTTACCTGTCCTATAAATATACTAGCATCAAATCTTTATGAAAATAATGAGATTACACATCATATCTTAAATAAAGGGATTCAATCTGCTTATGAAAAGCTTAAAAATCCTAAGACAAAGATATTTCTAAAAGGAATTCAAGGTTGTAGAAGCGTACGTTTATTCAAGACAAAACAAATTATTCAAGCGATTGGTCGTTTATCAAGATCCTTTAATAAGAATGAAACAATTCATATTTTAGTTACAAAAGATATTGTCCATAGTTTTGATACAACAGTTTTAGAAACTGAAATTTTATCACCTGAAACAATGCAGCTTGCGATGTATGCCAAAGAAAGACAACAAAATGTTCCTGTATATGATTATGTAGAGAATGAGGCAAGTCGAATCTCTAGTGTTGGTAAATTCTATATTTATGGATTGTTGTCAGGAGATTGGACAGAAGAACAAATCCAGCTTTATAAGGAATTAGGAGAAAACTGTTTGAAATATCCTACATCTTGTGATTTAGATAATGAAATTGTTAAGGAATATTATATTCATTCACATGATCCTTTCAATAAATATTATTTTGTGGATGTAAAAGATTTTGAATATACAGACATCTTCTTTAATGCGACAAAGGATGAGGCAAAATTACGCATTCAAAATAGTAAAAAGAATCAGGAGTGGCTGATAGATTATTTACATGAGGTTAGTGAAGAGAATTGTCGTTTAGTGAATATGTTGAATTATCCAGGTTTAAAAGATGAGTTTGTAAAACATGGATATGCGACTTCTTTTGAAAAAAACGATTATATACTTTCTCCAGTTTTATATCAGAATATTTATAAAGGAAGACTCGGTGAGTTTGTAGGAAAATTCATTATTAAACAGGAATTAGGCATCGATTTAGAGGAGTTGGATACAGAAGAATTTGAACGTTTTGATTTTAAATATGGGAATATCTATATTGATTTTAAACATTGGAGATATTCATCATATAGCTGGAAAACAATGTCAAAAAAGATTCTTAATAAATTAGATGATGTCCATGGAAAGAAACTGTTAGTCATCAATATATTTGATGAAAAGGATACGGATCAAATTATGGAATCGGAAAAAATTATTGAAATTCCTTCTTTATTGGAAAAGGATGGATTTCATGTTAATCAAGAGGCAATCAATACAATTAGAAAGTGTTTAAAGGATGAAAAAAATGATTAAGACAAATAGAGTTAAATTAAATATTCATTATAATCAAATAATGCAAGATTATGATATTTATAAAATTGGACAAGACTTAAATGGTATGGATAAAGAACAAAGAAAGGTTGTTAAAAATTGTATAGAAACACTTGCAGATAGTTTATCGCCTGCATTGGCTGTTTTATATCGATATGGTGGATACTTTTATGCCATTTTCAGTAAGGATAGTTTAAGCATAGAAGAAATTCAGTCTCATATAGATGGGCAGGGTGTATTTGTTGAAAAACTAAAAGATATCTCTAGTATGTATCCTAGTGAATTGTGCCAATTATTTTTTAATATGCTTCCAAATATGGACTGTTATAAAGAATATAATAATGTGTCAGGAAGACTCTATTATATTAATAGTCATTCATTTACTAAGGATATGGTAACCGCATATAATATTTCAATTGATCCATTTATAAAGGAAAATAATCAAGAGTGCGTTTTGAGATTAAGTGTTGAATCTTTTTGTCGATTATCTAAAGTTTTAGAATATAATCAAAATAAAGAAAATGATATTCGTAAGTTACCTAAATATTATATTGATGAAAAAAATTATATATTTCATAGAGCCTTGATGCCTTTGAAGGATGACCAATGTTTTGTGAAGAAAAATCCGGGTTCTAAAAAGAATAGGTTTATTGCGAAGGATTTGGATATAAGAAATTTGCAAGCTTTTGAAGATTCAAAGAAAGGGATTTTCTATAACTTTTTTAAGGATGTTGAAGATAACTTAAAAGACTATATTCAATTGATTCCAGTTGATTTAGAGAATGGAAAATCATTGAAGTCGTATTCTAAAAATGTATCAAAAGATTATAGAATCAAGGCTTTTAATGATTTGGGAATTAATTTGATTGATCGTGTAAATGATACTCTATCTAAAAAAATGATTGAATTGATGGTTTTAAAATTAAAGGATAAAGGTATTGAAAATATTGGGTTTGATCAAGATAAACAATTCAATATTATCTTGATTCACAATGCAGAATATTACCAAAAGAATAATATGCGAGATCAACATACAAATGATTTTTGTACGCAACATTTAACATATGAAAATTGTATTGGTAAAAATAATAAAATGGACATAAACGATAATGTGTTAGATAAAATTCTAACAGAACTAGCAATTAAAAGAGATATCGCAAATCAAAGTCTTTCCACGTATCAATGGCATTGGGATGAACCGGTTGAATATGTAACGAAAGAGACAGTTTATAATGTGAAAAGGAATTGTCGTGAAACACAATATTTAGTATTAAATGTATTTTGTGATGGGAGAATGAATTTTCATAAGGTAATTGATCAGAAATCAGAGGAGTTTAAGAAATATGATTGTATTTTTGATGAAGAATTTTATATAAAATATCATAAAATTGTTCGTCCAGAAATGTTGATTTCAACTAAGAAACGTAAAATGATGATATTTGATACTGCAATTATTGCGATGCCAGATTTAAATGAGTTACACAATCGTTTAGAAAAATACAGCAAGGATGAGCTCATCTTAAAAGACAAATTGATTTACTTGTTGAAATCATTTGGTGAAAGAAATATAAAGTATAAGACTCAAGTAGAACAAATTATAGAAAACTTAGATAAAGAAAGCTATCAATCTCAAGAGATTGTAAGAAAACCTAATAAATCAGATGATTCACCACTCATTTCCTTAGCTACTTCTTTGGGAAGAGACTTTGTGAAATATTGTAGAGATTATGAAGGAATTGTATTGAACCCTTGTTTAAAGAGTGATGTAGTGAAGAATCTACAAAATATCAATATTATTAAAGATGTAGATGGACTCTATTATTATGTTGGTAAAAAGAAAAGTATGAAGTATGATTTAAATACGGCTTGCCATGTTCGTAAAATGATTATGTTGGAAGGTGATTTTGATGAAAGTTTCAACGATTTTATGTTAGAACAACTAAGAGTCGATTTTGTTCGAAATGAAGAATATACGGTGTTACCGTTTATAAGAAAATATATAAATGAATTTAATAAATTATAAAGGTATTCATATTTGTGAGTACCCACATGACGTCCATATTTAATAAATTAGCATTAAGGTCATTAATAAACAGCTAGTAAATCAAAAAATTATATTAAATCAAATCTACATATGATGAAGATGAAAGGTAAAGGTACTTATTATGGTAAAAGTATTTGTTGATAAAGTCGATGGAGATATTGTTTTTACACATTATCTGGAAGAAAATGACGACAACAGGAAATATACACTAGTATTTAATGTCCAAACAGGAGAAATTCTTGAGCATTCAAAAGGATTGGATGTTTGTACATTCTATTCTAGACACGCGAAACAAGTCATTTATTTCACATGAAAAGAAACAGGAGAAATCCCAAAAGTATTAGAATCTGAATGGATGTGAAAAAGAGGTGCGGTTATGTTAACAAGAATGGAATTTAAATTTAGTGAAGAAAAATGTAAAAAGTACGGAGTCACGTTGAATGTGTGTTATAAAACTATTGAGAAGTTAATGGCAGAAGATGGTATTCATCAATATGGATTAGGAGTATATGTAGCACCTTTGAAAAAGGCGTTTACACCTTTTGGGGCTCTTATGTGTGATTTACCTCAATGCGAATGGTTTGCAAAAACCATCGAATCTTGGTATTGGTTCGATAGTAATGAATATAGAAATTACGACGACCTAGATTATAACTGTTTAATGCAGTCACAGGTGAAAAAAATGGATAAAATAAATGAATTAATTAATGAAGGCTTAGATGTATATTCTAGCGAACTATTTTTTAGAGAAGTTATCTGTGCTCCAAAGACATTGGCAACTATATTTAAAACATTACGTTCAAGAACGTCGGCGTTACAGAATCCAGACGTATTACGTACAATTTGCGACGGTGCCGAAGAATTCACGATTGATTTCAAGAAGTTTGTTCATGAAAAATCAGTGATCTTTATTCAAGTCAATGATGCAGATTCTTCTTTACATAGAATCGCGAGTGTGTTTTTATCACAATTGTTTCAATTCTTGTTTGCTGAGGCAAATAAACAAAAAGATTTAAGATTACCCATACCGGTTCAGTTTCATTTAGATGATATGGCAAATTATGAGATTAATGATTTTGCGAGTATTATCGCAACCGCAAGAAGTCGTGGTATAGGTATTACAGGTTGTATTCAATCCAAAAATCAATTGGCATCTGTATATAAAGACAATGCGATCAATATACAAGATTGTTTTGATACAACCATATATATGGGAACAAATTCCTATGATTCAGCTTTAGATATTGCACACAGATCTGGTTTTACACTAGATTATGTAAATGAACTTCCAGTTGGAGATGTTATTTTAATACGAAGAGGCAGCGCTGCAGAACATGTGAAATTATTAGATTATAGTAAGACAGGAAAATACTTTATATACAATCATCATAGGTATCTGATTCCTAAAAATAGATTTAGAGTTCATGATGATTTAAGGCGTATGCTTTGAGCATAGAAAAGATAGTTTGATTTATAAATTAAATGACATTATTAATATAAGTTGGTAAAGAATAAAGCACTTTTATTGAATCGTATCAGAAATGATCATTCCTTTACTCTTGGAGGATAATTAAATGACACCACCTAACAAATTAAATCTAACTGGCCAACGTTTTGGAAAGCTAATAGCAATAAAAGATACAGGAAAACGATATAGAGGTCTGGCTATATGGCAATGTAAGTGTGATTGTGGCAACACTTGTGAAGTCACTTCAAATCATCTTAGAACTGGTCATACAACAAGTTGTGGATGTAGATTAAGGAATCGTAATGATTTAACTGATCAAAGGTTTGGTAGGCTTGTTGCACAAGAATACGTTGGTCGAGTAAATAACAATACCATGTGGAAATGTATATGTGATTGTGGGAATGAGGTAGTTGTTAATGCACATTCATTAAAAGATGGTAAAACAAGATCGTGTGGTTGTTTAAATACAGAGGTTCGTTCTAGTACGGCTAAAGATCGTTTTGGCTTCGTGGATGGAACTACATTATCTGGTATTTCTTCTTCCAGGAAGATAAATAAGAACAATAGTACAGGAGTTCGTGGTGTGTCTTTTGATAAGAAGCGTAATAAATGGGTTGCTCAGATTACATTTCAAAGAAAGAATCATTGTTTAGGACGATTTGATAAAAAAGAGGATGCTATTAAGGCCAGGTTGGAAGGAGAAGAGCGTTTCTTTGGAAAGTACAGAAAGGATGGTAAATAATGGCTAAACAGTTTAATGTTGGAGATACAGTGTATTTTATTAGTTCATCTGTATTTGTTAGAAAAGCTACAGTAATACGTGCTGCATCTGGCTTTGTTACTATTAAATTTGATACAAACAATGGTAATGATGGACCTTCCGGTATACGAGTACGTGAATCGAAGGTGTATCATACTGAAAAAGAAGCGAATGATGTTGTTCAGATCAATAAAAGTAGACAGCAAAACAGTCGAAAGCTATAATTAGTATTGCTATTCATCTTCCTAACAAATATGGATAGTTGGCTATTCTATATAATATGGCATAGCTTTTTTCTTTTAGTAGAAGAAATTATTCAATATTCTGATGTAAATATTGTTTAGATGATGCTGGACTAAATTTTGGTAGAAGCCAGGTATTATAAGTTTTAGAAAAAATTTATATGATGTGCAATTTTTGCGCGTTTTCATCGGCTCACTAGTGAAGGGGATACTTATATCTTCTCGGAAGGGTCTTTGAAAATAGCATAACAACTATTAGATACAGAACTTATATATTTGAGCTGGATCACTACTGCGCGATGATGAAGCAATTCGAGCGACGATACTTTAGAATGACAAACAATTTTGCTGATTGTGCCATGACAATATATGAGATAATGATACTTCTAGCGACAGGCCCAAGCGTAATATGGGTTGGTGAGATTCCAATGAAAGATAATTAGCAACTATCTTGTCTAATAGGATTCCTTTGTTTTCGGGTAATCAGGTGATAAATAGAAGACGCGATGAATATTTTAATATTAATTATCAACCAGGTATATCCTGGTTTTACATATTTTATAGGAGTGGATAGAAATGAAAGTGAAAAAAGGAGAAATCTATTTAGCAGATCTGAGTGATGCCTCAGGATCAGAACAAGGAAAAGTTAGGCCTGTATTGATTATTCAAAATAATTGTGGAAATAAACATAGTCCAACTACGATTGTTGCGTGCCTTTCTTCTAAGATTTATACAAAACATCATCTTCCAACACATTGTTTTTTGCCGGATGGACTAGGATTGAAGTACAGATCTATGGTGATGTGTGAACAAATTCGAGTGATTGATAAATCAAGATTATTTAAAAAGATAGCAACATTAAATAAAAGACAAATGGCTATTATTGATAAGAAAATAAAAATTAGTTTAGATTTACGTTTACATAACCAGAGAAAATGATTTTTCTGGTTATGGACTCTTTCCCTATGGAAGCAGTAATGAAGCACTGCTTCCTTTTTTTGTAGCTGGGAATTATATTTTTTGAAAGTTTAAAGTGAGGAGGACAAAGAGATGAAACCGGTGTTATGTGAAAAGAAAACCTATACAGTAGCTGAAATTGCAAAGATATTAGGTGTAAGTAAAGGAGCTGCTTATTCTTTAGTAAAAGAAAGTACATTTAAGAGTATAAAGATTGGTAAATCAATTCGCATTAACAAGGAATCCTTTGATAAATGGTTTTATAGCGATGAATAGGGAGGACTAAAATGGCCGTAGTAATTACTAAAAGACGTAAGGCATACAATGTTATTTATACAATTCAAAATGAGAATGGGGATATAGAGAAAAGATATGAAACGTTCTACAATCGAGAGCAGGCATTGAAGCGTAAAGAACAAATAGATGGTGGAAAAAGAAATAAGATTATTGTAAATAAGAATACACTCTTTATTGATTATTTGAATCAATATGATGCTAGTATATTTATAGGACAGGTAAAACATCTCGAATTTGATTTGATAAGGAACCAATCACATTAAAAATAGAATGAGATATTGAACATGACTGTCCTGGATATTGTAGATTCTTGTGCAT
>NZ_VUMR01000077.1 GCF_009696075.1 Holdemanella porci
TATAATACAACACGAATTCACTCACATTGTGAATATGAATCTCCACAAAATTTTGAAAAACAATATTTGAAACATAAACATTAAAAAAACAGATATTTAAGTTGTCTTAAATCTTGACATAGTACCATTTACTTGATTTTGGATGCAAAATCATTGGAGTTCTTAACATAACTGTATCAATCATTGGGATATCTTGTAATGCAGCATATTCATCAGCCCATACTTTATCCAACGTATGAATAGAGAAACATGCATTAGTTCCAGCTTGAACCTGACGATACACTAAGTTTGGTCTTCCCATTAATTTTTCTTCAAACAAACGATATGTACGAAGAATTAAATCATTTGAAGCTGAGTCAAATGCCACTAATGTATTAATACCAAAATCCGTTGAATTATCACTCTTCATATATCCAAAACGTTGTAAAGAACGCCAATTACGATACATCTCTTCAATAACACTTAAAGTTGCATCTTTATTTGAAATATAATATTCATCTTTTAATTCTTCACAAGTAAAGATTGACAATAAACGCAAGAAATGACAGAAATCATAAGAAGCTTCTTTTGAATTCAATTCTCCATTCTTTGTCAAATACGCGTACATGTTCGCATTGTCTGATTCTTGATATTCAATGAAATATTGAACGAATTTTGCGAACGTATGAGATTTTAATAAAACCTCACGACTCTTTGGATATGCCAAATTATAGTTGATAATAACCTGGTTGTTAAAAATTTCAATTTTATTTTGCATAATTACACTCCTTTAACTATGACTAATATACAAGAAAATTGTATGAAAGTAAATGTAAAACTTAATTTTTTGTTTATAGTTCAAGTACAAGCGTTTACATGGCGAAAACTTTTTCGATTTCAGAATAAACATCCTCAATCGCAATTTCAGTCTTTTCACCCGTATAACGATCTGTCCACTCAAGCTTACCCTCTTTAACACCACGACCCACAGTAATACGATAAGGAACCCCTATCAATTCCATATCTTTAAATTTAACGCCTGGACGCTCATTACGATCATCTAAAATAACATCGAACTTGTGTTCTTTACAGAATTCATATAGATCATTGGCAATCTTAACTTGTTCTTCATCCTTTAAAGATACTGGAACAATTGCAAGTCTAAATGGTGCAATTTCAACTGGCCATTTCATACCAAAATCATCATGGTGTTGATCAGCAACGGCTGCCATACATCTTTCTAGACCAATGCCATAACTTCCCATCCAAACTGGCTGTAATTGGTTATTGGCATCTGTATAGTATAGATTCATGCTCTTAGAATATTTAGTACCCAATTTAAATAGGTTACCAACTTCAATACCATGTTGGAAAGTTAACTTCTTTCCACACTTAGGACAAATATCCCCTTCTTTAACCTGGCAAAGATCTGCCACTTCAACAGGCTCGAAATCTTTACAATTTACATTCTTAATGTGACGATCCGATTGGTTAGCACCTACAATGAAGTTTTTCATATGTTTGATTTGACGATCCATATATACAGGACAATCAATGCCGACTGGGCCCGCAAAACCAACACGAGCATGTGTTACCTTTTCAACTTCTTCAAAGCTAGCCATTTCCATTTCATTAGCGCCCAATAATTTCAATGCCTTTGTTTCATTTAATTCACGATCACCAGGAATACAGAATGCGATTACCTTTCCATCTACGTTATATAGTAATGTTTTAACAAAATCACTTTCCTTCTTACCAAAGAAAGCCGCTACTTCTTCAATTGTTTTTGCGTTTGGCGTATCAACAACTTCCATAGAAAGTTCTTCTTCACAAGAATCTTCCATTGTATCTACTACTTCAGTGATTTCTAAGTTGCTAGAATAGTCACAACCAACACATCCAACAACAACATCTTCACCAATACTTGATAGAGCCTGATATTCTTCTGATAATAAACCACCCATAGCTCCAGTATCCGCTTTAACAATCTTATATTCCAATCCTAAACGATCCATGATACGGCAATACGCATCATACATTTTGTTGTAGGCTACATCCAATCCAGATTCATCCACATCAAATGTGTACGCATCTTTCATGATGAATTCACGAACACGAATCAAGCCATATCGAGGACGTGTTTCATCACGATATTTCGTTTGAATCTGATATAAGTTATATGGGAAATCCTTATAAGATTTTCCATCCATACTACTAGCTACCGCAAACAATTCTTCATGTGTTGGACCCAAAACATAACGCTTATTATAACGATCACTCAATGAAAACATATTTGAACCAAAGGCTTCACGACGACCCGATTGTACATATACATCTTCTGGAATCAATGCTGGCATCAACAATTCTTGTGCATCTTTCGCATCCATTTCTTCACGAATAATATTTTCAATTTTAGAAAGAACCTTCTTTCCCATAGGCATGATCATATAGATTCCGTTTGAACATTTTTTGATCATTCCAGCACGCACCAACAAATTACTTGATACGCTATCTTCATCTTTCGCATTTTCTCTTAATGTATAAAAGAAACTCTGACTTAATTTCATCTTACTTACCTCTTCCACTATCTAATTTTCCGAATCATCGCATCGACTTCAATAGGCCCAGACCATTTTGTATGTACGATCTGCATCGGCTTATTACAAACCTCTAATACATTGTCTTCAGTATCATACACATCCCCAACATGTACAATCGTACTTAAAATGTGAGGACCAAATATTTCTAAATCCTGATTGGGCATGAAATGATTCTTTACTTGTAAAGTCGCCATCTGACTTTCTTTATCATAATCCTGTACAATGGCTACATATTCCTGTGTTACCGTTTCATCATGATCTTGATACAACTGTACCTTATATCCAGGAAGACCATTATAGAAGCCCGGCCCGGTCGGTCGGTTCTCTGCCTTGGCAATTTCCTTTTTTACACGCTCAATAATTTCAACATCCGCATGCCCATGCTCATAAATATAATCAATCAACATACGATAGCTAGAAACAACCGTAGCTAAATAATAGGCACTTTTCATACGCCCTTCAATTTTCAAAGACGCTACACCCATATGGATAAAATCCTCAATATAATCCACTGCCTGCAAATCCTTTGAAGACATGGAGAATAAATTCGTCGGATCACTTAATTCTGTTTGCCCATCCATTAAATGATATTTCCAACGACAACTCTGCGCACACCCACCACGATTCGCATCACGAAGTGTCATATGATTACTCAATACACAACGTCCTGAAAAAGAAATGCACATGCCTCCATGAATAAAGACTTCAATAGGAAGAATATTCTCTTCACAAATCGAACGAATATCATCCATTTGACATTCTCTGGCAAGAACAACACGGTCCATGCCCTTTTCTTTCCAGAATCTTGCAGCACTTGAATTTGTAGAAGAATGCTGCGTTGACACATGCACTTCAAACTTACATCCAAGCTTTTTTGCCAACATCATAATCGATGGACTTGCCACAATAATCGCATGCACGCCAATCGAATCCAAAGTTTTTAAATACTCTTCAATACCATCAAGATCCGATTCATGCGGAAGCATGTTTACAGTTACATGCACATGACTATTATGTGCATTCGCAAATTTGACTAATTCTGCGATTTCATCAATGGAAAAGTTACTAGCACGCGAACGCAAACTAAACTGCTTACCACCAATATATACGGCATCCGCCCCATATAAAATCGCAATCTTTGCTTTTTCTAAATTTCCAGCAGGAGCTAATAATTCAATCTTATTCATTTACTTGCTCCTCCTTTTTCTTAATTGTCTCTTCTAAATACCAACGGTTTGTCGACTCATCATCCGTAATTTTAATTCCTTGTAAAGCTAAATCATATAAACCCAAGATTTCAACAGTCCAATCATCATCAAAAAACAAAGAATCAATGCGGAAGCGATGCATTCCTACATCTGTAAAATCCCACATTTCCTGTAATGAGTTGATTGGCATTTCACTAAAGATATGTGTACCCGACTCATCTTGCACAATTGGCATACGCTGCTGTCGCGTTTGTTCAATCAAGTCATAATGACACGGCAAAGAACAAACCGGTTTATTCACAGCCTCTAAATAGTTAGTGACCAAAGGTCTTCTTGAATATAGGATTGAGAAATACCCATGCACTAAGATTTCAATATCCGGATTGTGCTTTCCAATACTTACCACTTCTTCAAGACTCAATTCATGAGCTAAAGATACAGATTGAATGCCTAAAGACATATAGAAATCCACATCTGCACTTGAAACCACCAATGTTTCCGGTTGATAAATCAATTTGGATTCAATCCCCAATTGTTTCGCCTCAAAATATAGACCTTCATCCGCATAGTAAATACCATCCACATCCAATTCTTTAAAAATAGAAAAGTATTCACGAACACCCGATAAATCTTCATCCATACATAATCTTAAAAAGTTGATATATAATTTAAGGCCAAGCTTTTTACACTTCTTCTTCCAAAGCTGTAAATCCTCTTTTTTTACCGTAATACTCGAACGAATCGAATAATGTTCAACACCAATGATCACGGCATCGGCCTTTGCTCTTTTTAATTTTTCTAATGAATCAATAGAATGAATTGTTGTTATAAACATAATTACTCCTTATCAAAACATACAAAATTATTTTACCACAAATGTGATTCTATGCCTAACCATAAAATCATCACTATAATTATATTTAAGTCATTGACTTTATGTTTATACATTGTATATACTTCTTGTAAAGACAGACAGGAATGAAAGGAGACGTACATCATGGCTCAAAACAGTTTAAAAATTGCAAAATGGGGAAACGGACAAGGGATTCGATTACCTATGGCAGTGATGAAACTTCTATCTTTAAAAGTTGGAGACGAACTTCAAATGAAAGTTCAAAATGAAACAATTGTTCTTGTACCCAAAAAAGAAAAAAAATTAACATTAGCTGAAAGATTCGCAAATTATGACGGACCAACTGAACAAAAAGAAATTTGGTCTGATGAAATTGTCGGTAAGGAGGAAATTTAATGTCTTTTAAACAAGGCGATATCGTATATATAGACCTTGACCCTACTAAGGGGCACGAACAAGCAGGAAAACGCCCATGCTTAGTTATTTCCAATAATGATTACAACAAAATCATGGGTCTTTTCATCGTTTGCCCAATAACAAATAACACAAAAAATTTTCCAACACATGTAAAACTTGATTCTCATACAATTACAACTGGATGTGTTTTATGTGAACATGTAAAAACATTAGATTTAAAAGCAAGAAAAGCCACAAAAAAAGAAGAATGTCCACAAAACATCCTCCAAGAAGTACTCGATATAGTTCATTCATGTATTTAATGATTAGGTTAGATGATTTGTCTAACCTTTTTTAATGAATTCAACCAATTCTTTTGCACTATATACTACATGATCTGCACAAGGACCACTTACCTGATGATGACGATTAAAATGAATCGTCTTCATGCCTGCATTTTTAGCCCCCTGCATATCATTGATATAGTTATCACCCACATAATACCATTCAGTAATATCTTCATGCATCACTTCCATACATTTTTTAAATGCATTCACATCCGGTTTTGCGACTCCAATTTGACCACTCGTAAATACATTTTCAGGTTTAAAATAATCAAAGACATGAAGCACTTCTAATTTCATTCTTTGATGAGTGTCCTCTCCATTTGTCAAAATCGCAAGTTCATCTTCACAATTCGAAAAATAATCAATCAATGGTGCATCCATTTCAATATGATGCTGATAATATTTATAGCGAGACTGAAACTCTACAGCTTTTGAATGAGAAAAAATAATCTCATACTTTTCACAAGCCTTTTCAACACGATAAACGCCAGATTCATCAACTGTGATCTTTCCTTGTTGAAGATCATCAAAAATCATATCTCCAAACTTACGATAATCCGCATAAAATAAATCCATATCCACATCTACATTCGGAAGGAATTCTTTCATGCACTTGCGAAATGGCCAAGATAAATCATAGAGTGTATCATCACAATCAAACATTACTTTCTTCATATAATCACCAAAAAAAATATAACATAAAAAAGAAAATTTCACTATGAAATCTTCACTTGATTTAAACACTTACGAACATGTCCAGACTGACCTGTCACCTCTTCATTTTCAATTAAAGATACATGGACAGCTTCTTTACAAGATTCAATGGCTGCATCAAACACAACATTGATCTTGTTGTCATTGATTTGTTTTAAAGTATGAATCTTTTCATCTCCAAAACGATTGGCTGTACTAAACGCAATCGCAATATCACCGGAACCATTACCCATATGCGATCCTGTTAAAGCTAAACCAACCGGCATTCGGTTACAAACTCTACGTAATTGTCGATCACTTAACGGAGCATCCGTCGCAATGATCATCATGATGGAACCTTTTTCTTGTTCTAAAGGCAATTGATTCCCCTCAACTTTATCTAACAGATACTGTTCTCTTAAACCAAAATTAGAAAGTACAAGAACACCTAGAGTATATGTATTTCCATCAATTTCAAAGATTCTTGAACTCGATCCAATACCACCTGACATTTCAAAACAAGACATGCCTCGACCTGCTCCAACACTGCCAAGTTCAAACTCTTTTTTACAATCACGATACGCATCATATACATCTTCTTTTGTAACGACACAATCACGAATCGAATTTAGATATCCATCGTTGCATTCTCCAACGACAACATTAACACTTGTAAGATCTTCATTTTCTTTGACCATGATATCCACCAAGGCTTGTTGAACAACGCCCACATTTAAAGTGTTTGTCAAACAAATATAGCTTTCCAAAGTACCCAACTCCATAATTTGTGGTAATCCTGTCGTCTTTCCAAAACCATTTAGAATACTACAACCACAAGCTAGCTTTTGATGAAATACATCTTCAGCCGTACGAATAAATGTCACACCTGTTTGGTGAGAATCAGAACAAATTGTTTTATGCCCAACCAAAACACCTTCGACATCTGTAATTCGATTTAATTTGCCTTTTTCCATAATTTAACACCTCTTAAAACCATTATAGTGAAATTTAAAAAATTTTCATAAAAAAAGGAATATATAAAAATAGATAGGGATAAATCAACCTTTAAAAGTCATAGGGATTTTGACTCTGAGATAGAGATGACCTTTAAACACTTTTAGGGTTTACTTTCCCTATCTTTTTGTTACAGT
>NZ_VUMR01000078.1 GCF_009696075.1 Holdemanella porci
ACGTACTACTTAGATTGAAAAACATCTATAAAATCACTCGCTTAAAGGATTTGAAAAACGAGTGGTTATTCGTGTAAGTGATAAAAAGAAGAATTATAGCAAAGTCACCAAATTGCTAGTTAAGCCTTTTATTTACATCTTTTTTTCATAGGTGTAAAATTCACGAGTTAAAAGAAAAAAAGTAGAGGTGAAACAAATGAGTACAAAGTACATTTTCGTAACAGGAGGTGTTGTTTCTGGCCTGGGTAAAGGTATCAGTGCAGCCAGTCTTGGGCGCCTTTTAAAGTCCCGTGGCTACAAGGTAACAAGTCAAAAGCTCGATCCCTACATCAATGTGGATCCTGGAACAATGTCTCCTTTCCAACATGGTGAAGTATATGTCACAGATGATGGATTAGAAGCCGACCTGGATCTAGGTCATTATGAGCGTTTTATTGATGAAAACCTCCATACGTATTCCAACCTTACCACTGGACGTGTCTATTGGAATGTCATTAATAAGGAGCGTGATGGAAAATATCTTGGTGAAACCGTTCAAGTTATTCCTCATATTACCAATGAAATCAAGAGTTTCGTAATTCGTGCAGGAGAACATGCGGCTGCCGATGTCGTAATTACCGAGATTGGTGGTACGACTGGTGACATTGAAAGCTTACCATTTCTAGAATCCATTCGTCAGGTTGCCTTAGAGGTTGGTCGTAAAAACTGTCTATTCATCCATGTTACTTACATCCCTTATATTTCGGGTTCACAGGAATATAAATCAAAACCCACTCAACATTCCGTAAAAGAATTACAATCTTATGGTATCAATCCAGATATCATTGTAGCACGTTGTGATGAAACGATTCCTCAGTCTGTATTAGACAAAATTTCATTATTTTGTAATGTTGAAAAACGTTGTGTCATCCAAAACAAGACTCTTCCTTCTCTATATGAAGTACCATTTATGTTAGAAGAACAAAATCTTGCAGATATTGTCTGTGAAAAGACAGGCCTTGAAATACGTAAGCCAGATTTAAGCGAATGGCAACAAGTTGTCGCTAACATTAAAGCAAGCACCAAACCTGTAAATATTGCCTTAGTTGGTAAATACGTTGCCTTACACGATGCCTATTTATCTGTCAGTGAAGCCTTGTATCATGGTGGTTTTGAAAATCATGCCAAAGTCAATATTCAATGGATTGATTCGGAAGGTTTAGAAAATGCCAACTTAGATGAAGTTTTTAAAGATACAGATGGAATCATCTTGCCAGGTGGTTTTGGCAATCGTGGTATTGAAGGTATGATCCGTGTAGCCACTTACGCAAGACAAAAACAAATTCCTTATTTAGGTATCTGTTTAGGTATGCAGATTGCAGCCATTGCCTTTGCCCGCAGTGCATTAGGTTTAAAGGATGCCAACTCTTTTGAATTTGATCCACAAAGTAAACATACAATCATTGATTTCATGGAAGATCAAAGTAATGATATTCGTAAAGGTGGAACCATGCGTTTAGGATCTTATCCATGTTCATTAAGAGCCGATACAAATATTTGGTCTTGCTACAAAAAAGATATGATTGATGAAAGACATCGTCATCGTTATGAATTCAACAATGAATATCGTTCTGAATTTGAACGTAACGATATGATGATTGTCGGAACAAGTCCGGATAAACAATTGGTTGAAGCTATTGAGTATAAGAATCACCCATTCTACATTGGTGTACAATATCATCCTGAATTTAAATCTAGACCCAACCGTCCACACCCATTATTTGTGGGTTTAGTTAAGGCGAGTCTAGAAAACAAAGAAAGTCACAAATAGTGACTTTTCTTTTTTATATATACTTTTCAATTTCATCCACTGATACATTCAATATGGAAGCTACAGACTTTATATCCATTGTGCTAGAAAGGCGAAGTATCATATTCTTAATCTGTTTTTCTGCAGCATCCGCTCTTTTTGTTTCAAGTTCAGTTTGTTTAGTTGCATCTTCTACTTGTTTATTGGCTCTTTCTACTTTCTTATCAGCTTCTTGTTTTAATTTATTCACTTCCAGCATTGCCATTTTTGCTTCTTCTTTTGCTTTATGAGCCTCTTCAACCTCAAGTTGTTGTTCCATTCGTTCTTCATTTTCATGTAGTTTTTGAAAATCTTCTATTATTTTTTTCCAACCCTCATCCGGTAAGGTTTCTACACGCTTCTCTATCATCATTTTAATTTTACTATCTTCGATTCCTTTGTAACAATTCAAAAAGTAATAAATCATTTTTCCTGTTCATTCATATTACTCAGCGGTTTCTTTAAATCTACTTTTGACATTTTCACTGTAATTAACTTCATACGATCCTGACTTTCTTCTACAAAAGATAAGCCATCCTCATTTTTCAATGTGAATGTGTTACACATTCTATTATTATCAATTAGATTCACATTAAAAAATACTAAGACGATTGTTTCCTTTAACTCTCCATAATATTTTCCTTCCAATTCTTGAGAACCATGAAGTCTAGCTAAATGATAACTAATGCGAATTGGTAAATTATCTTTGGTTTGTCTTAACTGCATTTTTAAATCCACCGTTATTTGATTATCTAATTCAACCTTGAATTCTTCATTTTACTATAGTCTTTTACCATTTCTGAATTTTTAACAACCACATGATGGACTTTCCTTTCTAAAAATACCGTAAGTATTAATTTTAAGGCATCATTAGCCTCTTTACAATCTTTACCAAACACATACTTAAAGGCGAAATCATTTAATAAATTTGCGCTACGCATGAGCACCTCTTTTCTAGTAGAGATTTTCTACATACTCATATACGTAAAAAAAGGAGTTTTTTTGAAAAAAAAGAAAAATTTCTCAAAACATTTATGAAAATAATGATATTATATACGCGACAGGAGGACACTAGAAAAATGAAAATTGTCGATGAATATTTTGGATGTGACGTATTCAGTACATCTGCTATGCAAAGATACTTGCCTCATGCCGTCTACAAACAAATGATGGATGTAATGGAAAAAGGAAAGGAACTTCCTAAAGAGATCGCAGATGTAGTCGCAAACGCCATGAAAGACTGGGCTATGGATAAGGGTGCAACTCACTATACGCACTGGTTCCAACCAATGACAGGTATTACAGCTGAAAAGCATGATGCGTTTATCAATCCAACAGGGCCAACATCTGTTATTTCAGATTTTAGAGGAAAAGAATTAATCAAAGGTGAACCCGATGCCTCAAGTTTTCCAAGTGGAGGATTGCGTGCCACTTTCGAAGCCAGAGGATATACCGCATGGGATCCAACTTCTCTAGCTTTTGTCAAAGAAAAGACTTTATATATTCCAACCTTATTCTGCTCTTACGATGGTAGTGCTTTGGATAAGAAAACACCATTATTGAGAAGTAACGACGCCTTAAACAAAGCTGCTGTTCGTTTATTGAACATTATGGGTTACAACATTCATAAAATCAAAACAACGGTAGGTCCAGAACAAGAATATTTCTTGATTGATGAAGACATGTTCAAAGAACGTCTAGACTTATTAGTAACAGGAAGAACATTATTTGGTGCGGCTCCCGTAAAAGGTCAAGAATTAGATGATCACTACTTTGGTAGTTTGTCTGAACGAGTAAAAGCTTATATGGAAGAAGTCGATGAAGAACTTTGGAAACTAGGTGTTTATGCCAAGACCGAACACAAAGAAGTAGCTCCATGTCAGTTTGAATTGGCACCTGTATTTACATCAACAAATATTGCGAATGACCAAAACCAATTGACTATGGAAGTTCTACAAAAAGTAGCTTCTCACCATGGATTGGTATGTTTACTACATGAAAAACCATTTGATGGTGTCAATGGTAGTGGTAAACACAACAACTGGTCTTTCTGTACAGAAGAAGGAGATAACATTTTAGAACCTGGTGATTCTCCAAAAGACAATATTCGTTTCTTAACCGTTCTAGCTGCCATCATCAAAGGTGTAGACGAATACCAGGATTTATTAAGAATCTCTGTTGCCAGTGCTGGAAATGACCACCGTTTAGGTGCAGATGAAGCTCCACCCGCTATTATCTCCATCTATTTAGGTGAAGAACTAACTGCCATTCTTGAAGCCATTGAAGCTGGAAATGAATATGTAGATACAATCGATCGTAAATTGGAACTTGGCGTTTCTACCCTTCCTCCAATCGCAAAAGATTCTACTGACCGTAACCGTACTTCTCCATTCGCATTTACTGGTAATAAATTCGAATTCAGAATGCTTGGATCCAACTTAAACATTTCTTGTCCAAACACTATTTTAAATACAATCGTAGCCGAAGAATTAACACAATTTGCGGATGAATTGGAATGTGTTAAACAAGAAGATATGACAAAAGCCTTGATTGCGTTGATTCAAAAGACATTAAAGAATCATAAGCGTATCATTTTCTCTGGAAATGGATATTCCGATGAATGGAAAAAGGAAGCACAAAAACGTGGCTTATTAGAGCTTAAGACAACAGCGGATGCACTTCCTCACTATACAGATCCAAAGAACCTACAATTATTTGAAAAACACAATGTATATTCAGCTAGTGAATTGCATGCTCGTGAAAGTATCCTACTCACAAACTACTACCAAGTGGTTCAAATTGAAGCTAAGACAATGGCTTATATGTTAAGAAAACAAATCTTACCAGCTATCTTTAGTTATGAAGCTAAATTGGCTCAAATCATTCAAACAAAGAAATCAAGTGGAATTGATGCTCCATTAGAAGTTAAAATCTTAAAAAACATCAATACGCCTTTAGAATTAGTATCCAATCACTTAGATACATTAGAAGCTTTGATCAACAAAGAAACTACAACAGAAAAACAAGCGGCTCGTTTTGCGGCCGATGAATTACTTCCATTAATGGAAACGATTCGTAAATTAACGGATGTGATTGAAACCAATGTTTCTAAAGAGGACTGGCCTTTACCAGACTATAACGACATTTTATTTAAATCTATGTTGTAGGGAATCCAAGGATTCCCTCTTTTCTTGCATTTATTTTCTGAAATCACTTGCATATTTCTCTTTCAAGGTTCAAAATCACTTAAAAAGGAGTTTAATTATGAGTAAATTAGTTGTACACGCAAAAATGATGATTGATGGTGTAAGTGATACACCAAAGAAAGATCAATTGATTTCAATTGAAGATGGAAAAATTGTTTCCATTGATGAATATCATGAAACAAATGAAGAAGTCATTCATGCCAACGTCGTTGCCCCTGGCTTTTTTAACTGCCACGTTCACATTATGGAACCGGTTGGTTTTGGTGCAAATAAAGAATTTACCTTGATGGAAAAAGCTTTCTATGCCCAAAAACACTGCAAAGAATATCTAGAATCAGGCGTTACTTTTATTCGTGTTGTGGGTACGGAAGAAAACTATGACCTTCAAATTAAAGAAGCTATTGAAAATCATGTGATTGAAGGACCTCATATGTATTGTGCAGGTAAAGTCATTTGTATGACAGGCGGTCATGGCTGGCAAGAAGGCATTGAAGCCGATGGAAAAGATACATGTTTAAAAGCCGTTCGTACTCAGCTAAGAAGTGGCGTAGACTTAATTAAAATAATGGCGACAGGCGGTGTTATGACCAAAGGGGTTGAACCTGGTAATGCTCAGTTTACTGTAGATGAAATGAAGGTCATGATTGAAGAAGCCCATAAAGCAGGAAGAAAAACAGCTACACATGCCCAAGGCTTACAAGGTATTAAAAATGCATTATATGCAGGTATTGATTCTATAGAACATGGTTGTTTTTTAGATGATGAATGTCTGGAACGTATGAAAGAACAAAACACATTCTTGGTTCCTACCCTTTGTGCTCCCCAATGCATTATTGATAAGGGTGTAGAAAAAGGGGTAGCTAAGTATGCCGTAGACAAGACGTTAAAAGTCAAGGATGCCCATGTTGAAAGTGTTAAGAAAGCTTATGAAAAAGGCATTCAGATTGCCTTAGGTACAGATGCAGGAACGCCATTTAATTACCATTCTAACACAGCTTATGAAATGGAGCTTTTGGCTCGACTTGATATTTCAAACATGGATATCTTAAAAATGGCGACAATCAATTCCGCAAGATGTGTTGGAGTTGAAAAGGACTATGGTTCGATTGAAGTTGGTAAACAGGCTGATTTAGTTTGTCTAAATGAAAATCCATTAGAGAACATTTCAAACGTAAGAAAAATTAATAAAGTCATTCAATCTGGTAAGATTGTGGTAGACAACGATTAAAACTATAGGAAAAAGGTAGAAATCAAGTTTTAAGATTTCTACCTTTTCATTTTGACGGATATCGCTGCAGTGTCATGCCTGTTAAATATGGCATTGACATTTTATATAGCTTTTTCGAATAATTCTTTTGTTTTCGGATGGAATTGTTCTAATTTTGGAAAAATGTAATCAAATGTTCAGTCATACGACATGATTCAATACATTCAAGAATGCGTTCCATTTTTAGAAAATCAAATGCATCTTCACTCTTTTTAAAACAATCAAATAATACATGAACATCTTATCCGTATCATCATACCCATTATAGAAAATAGACAAATAGCTTACTGGTTTTAAAACACAGGAGCCATCCATTCATAATCTTGACGCGTATTTTCGATCACATCCATATGTGGAATTGAATCATAATACAATATAACTTCTCCATAAGTATCATCTGGCATCAAATAATCAAATGTATAGTATGTCTAGAAATTAAATAATGGATTGGTTTGCAAATTTCTAAGATCCAAGCCATACTTTTGTGCTTGCCTTTGAACAACCATGGGATCAATAGTCCCACAACTGCGAATAAATCCAATTAAACAAAGTAAAGGTTCATCTTGTTTTTCTTTTTGATTGAAATCCTCAAGTTTTAAAGCCTCTGTAACACTTTCCTTCAGTTCATCTGGAATTTTATTTTCAAATAATAAATATTTTCGATAAAGCGCCATCTTTTCAAATGGCATACTGTCAACTACCCACTACCTAAAGGTGGTGGGCTTGTAACTGCCCAGTCGTACTAACGACTTACGTCTCCGACCTTTAACCCCATTAGATATTGCTATCTAAAGTGGCGTTACATCATAGGGTGGTTG
>NZ_VUMR01000079.1 GCF_009696075.1 Holdemanella porci
ACACGATACGAATCCATAGCCATTGCGGTTATGAATCACCAAATCAATATGAGAATAATTATTATTCAAAACATTAGAATTTAAAATTTATCTATTTTATGAGTCCTTTTTCTTGACGTAGTACCAAATAAAAGTGCATTGAAGATCGAGACAAAGTTTTTGGGTTGTCCTAAAAACTTCTTAGACTCAATATCCATCGAATTCAAGATGATTCCTCCTTTCTTCTCTCTCTAATACGAAAAAAAAGAAGGAAATTTTAGAAAAGATGCATATTTTGATAGTTTCACATAATTCATTTTGATTTCACAAGATTTACCAAAGTTATACTAAAATTATGACAACATGGAATGTTATTCTATAAGTGCCTTAAAGATAAGGCAATGAATATAGAAATAAACCAATATTCATATCTCTCTCCTAAAAAAATTATAATAAACAAAAAGGAACCATTCTAGACGCCACACTAGAATGGTTTTCTTATTTTAGACATACGCATTACATACTTTAATCACAAAACGCATCAAGGCATATAAATCTTTATATGTTTCTTTTTCGATACGAACCGTACAATCATCCATCTTTTCTACATTGTCCATACGAGATACAAAATCCGCATTTCGACTATGATGGAATGTTATTTCCATTGTGTGAGATGAAGATATAGCTGGTTTTTCATCTGTTTTTAAAGCTTCTTGAATACCCTTAGTATATCTATTCTTCAACTCGTTAAAGCTGCAACATAAAGCACATTGATTGTTTAACGCTTTCTTTGTTTCCACAAATACACAACCAAGTTCTTCTTCTACCTGCTTACCATATTCACTATCACCACTTGCTAAGATAACTGGCACTCCAAATTCGTTTGCCAACAATCGATTTAAGCCACTTTCACCAAGTTCTTTCCCATCTACTAGAATTTTTCGTACCATAGTACCCCAAATCGTATGAGCCATAACGCCTGGTGAATTACAGCGAGAATGATATCCAATAAATAATGCTCCATCAAAAGAATCATCTAAACCTTCCATCATTCCAAATTCCTTATAAGCTCCATTTGCGGACACAAAAGCAGCTCTAGGATCTAATTTTGAAGGAAGAAGATTATCCATATTTCCATGACTATCATTGACCACAACTTCTTCTACGCCATTTTGAAACAATAAATCAATCACAAGATTTACTTCATTCATCATATTTGTACAATATTCAGAATATAAGTATCCATTCTTAGCTGTATTTGCCGGATTACTGTTTCCCCAAATGCCTTCAATATCGGCAGATATATATACTTTCTTCACCTTAAAACACCTCTACTGAACGATCTAATATCCCGTTCATTTTCGCAATCGCAATACCATAATTTGTGAATGGCACATGCTGTTTCTTACATTCCTTTACGCGAGACTGCACTTCTTTTTCATTCAACATACATGCACCACAATGAATCACAACACTGTATTTCGAAAGATCTTCTTTAAATCCTTGTCCAGAAGTAAATTCAAAAGTTATATTCTTCTTTGTATAATTCAAGATCCATTTTGGAAGCTTGTCCGTACCAATATCACCACACTGTCTATGATGCGTACACCCTTCACTAATCAGTACACAATCCCCATCTTGAAGATGATCCAATTGATTGGCCCCTTCAAGCACTGTAGATAAGCTTCCTTTTAAGCGTGCCATAAGAATAGAGAAAGAAGTTAAATGAATAGATTTATCTACGATTTGACTTACCTTGTTAAAAGCCTGGGAATCTGTAATAACCAGTTTTGGAGTAACCTTCTTTAAGGTTGCATCCAATTCTTCTACCTGACAAGTCATACCAATCGCATGATGATCTAAAATATCTCTTAATACAAGTTGTTGAGGCAAAATCAATCTTCCTTTAGGAGCCGATTGATCAATTGGAATCACAAGCAAAATAACATCGCCCGAATCAATTAAATCACCAATAATTGTCTTTTCTTCCTGTTTCTTTACGACACTAGCCAACAATTGTTTTAATCCATCTATATTGTCATTGTTTAGAGCACTCACATAAATTTCATTAGAAGCCAGTTCTTTCTTTTCTTCAATCAAATCACACTTATTAAAAACTACAAAATAAGGTAATTTATTTTCTTTAAACATGTCAATCAAATCCAAATCTATTTTTTGTAGACCTACATTCGCATCAACGACCAGTACGGCCATATCCATTGTTTTTAAAACTTCTAACGTTCTTTTGATTCTCAATTCACCCAAAGTACCTTCATCATCCATACCCGGCGTATCCACAATCACAACAGGTCCAATCGGCAAGATTTCCATTGATTTCTTTACAGGGTCTGTCGTAGTTCCCTTTATATTCGAAACTAAAGACATACTCTGGTTGGTAATCGCATTGACTACACTGGATTTTCCAGCATTTCTTAAACCGAAAAATCCAATGTGTGTACGATTTGCGCTTATCGTACTATTTAAATTAGACATAATTAGAACCTGAAATCTCTACGATTGCTTGATTTGATCGCATCCACATTGTCACGAGCAATTTGTTGAGCTTTCGCATTTGGAATCTTGTTCAATTCTTTTTCAATCAAATCAAAACCAATTTTCTTTGTATCTTCACTCGCATAGTCAACTAAAAATTCACATAAAGTCATCAATGCGTTAGGATGACAACAATTTTGAATTTGTCCTGTCTTACACAAAGACATGAAACGATCTCCTGTTCTTCCTTCTCTATAACATGCCGTACAGAAAGATGGAATGTAACCTAACTCCATCAACCAGTTCACAACTTCATCTAATGTTCTTTGATCAGATACATCAAATTGTTCTGAATCATGAGGACGCTCTTCTTCTGTATATCCACCAACAGATGTACGACTTGCACCACTAATTTGAGATACACCTAAGTGAAGCATTTTTTCACGAACTTCTTGGGATTCACGTGTAGAAATAATCATTCCAGTATATGGAACGGCAATACGGATACATGCTACAATCTTTTCAAAGATTTCATCATCCAAACTATTATCGAACGCTTCTGGATCAATATCATCTGCATGTTTTACACGAGGCACACTAATTGTGTGTGGACCTACACCATGAACAGCTTCTAAGTGTTCTGCATGCATCATTAAGCCGGCAAATTCATATTGATAGCCTTCTAAACCAAATAATACACCCAATCCAACATCATCAATTCCACCTTCCATGGCTCTATCCATAGCTTCTGTATGATAGTCATAATCGTGTTTAGGTCCTGTTGGATGCAACTCTAAATAACTCTTTTTATTGTATGTTTCCTGGAATAAGATATAAGTTCCTATTCCAGCTTCCTTTAATTTACGATAGTTTTCTACCGTTGTAGCCGCAATATTTACATTGACACGGCGAATTGCACCATTCTTGTGTTGAATCGAATAAATAGTTTTAATAGAATCCAAGATATATTCGATTGAATTGTGTACTGGATCTTCGCCTGCTTCAATAGCCAAACGTTTATGTCCCATATCTTGCAGCGCTATAACTTCATCACGAATCTGATCTTGTGTTAATTTAATACGTTTAATATGTTTATTCTTCATGTGATAAGGGCAATATACACATCCATTTACACAATAATTTGATAAATATAATGGGGCAAACATCACAATACGATTTCCATAGAATGCTTGTTTAATTTCATTGGCAAGCTTATACATTTCTTCTACTTTTTCAGGAATGTCACAAGCTAAAAGTACACTTGCTTCACGGTGTGTTAAACCTTCACAATGAACACCATGCTCTGTCTTTTGTGGACGAGCCTTATTTAAAATTTGATCAATCAATTCCACATTGTGTTTGTTCTTTTCGGCATATTCAATTGTTTCAAGAATTTCTTCATGACTAATAAATTCTTCTGCCTTTAATGATTTTGGGTTATAATTACTCATTTTTTATATCTCCTCTTTTATTTTTTAATATCTCCACGATCAGTTACGATCTTGTATCCTATTGAATCCATACGCCTTGATAAACAATCTTTACATTCTGCACTCTCTTCGCCTGTACAAATTTTATTATCATACAATGCATATTTTTTTCTGACACTCACCGGCGATAAATTAGGCATAACTACATTGGCCCCTGCAAGAATTCCCTTTTCTCTTCCTTGAGGATCAATCGTTCCTAAAGCTGTTGTAGCAGGAAGTAAAATGTTTGGTTGAATCAAACGAATCAAAGACAATAAGAATAAAGTTTGATTCAAAGTTCCACATGTCATATCTTTAAACGGTGTATCCTTTTGCGAAATAAAAGGACCAATACCACACATGTCAGGTTTAAATGTTTCAATAAACTTCAAATCCATCGCCAAAGTTTCACTTGACTGATAAGGTGAACCTACCATGAAGCCACATCCTACTTGATAGCCAATTTCCTTTAAGTCTTTTAAACACTGCATACGATGATCAAAAGACATATTTTTTGGATGCAACTTTTCATAATGATTTTTACTAGCCGTTTCATGTCTTAATAAATAACGATTGGCTCCCGCATCAAACCAAGCCTTATATGTATCTCTATCTTCTTCACCTAAAGAAAGGGTAATCGCACAATCTGGATATTCACTACGAATCTTTTGAACTACATCTGTGACAAAATCCTTTTTATAAATTCCTTCGCCACCTTGCAAAACAAAAGTGCGAAAACCAAGTTCATAACCTTCTTTGCAGCAATGCAGAATATCTTCTTCGACTAATATATAGCGATCACAATTGAAATTGGACTTGCGAATTCCACAATAGAAGCAGTCGTTGCGACAATAATTTCCTACTTCAATAAGTCCACGTACATAGACTGAATTCCCATATATTAACGTAGCTTGTTCTTTCGCTTTATTAGCAGCATATAAGCGTAAAGCATCATTTTCAGCTTCAATTAAAGTTTTATATTCTAATAAACTTAAAGAGTGTTCTCTTTCAAGTTTATCAAGCAATCGATATGCTTCAATCATGGCTAATCACATTGGAATAGGCTGCTTTCACACTAATTCCCTGTATATTTCCTAATTTACCTGCCAAAGCAGCAATTGTATTTTGTGGGGCATCTAACGCAATTGAAATTACACTTATATGTTTTTGTTTGTAAGGTATTCCCATTCTTCCAATAATATATTCACTATATTCATGAAGAATTTCATTCAATAGATTCACTGCATTTGTATCTTCTACAATAATTCCCATCACGGCAACACGTGTTTCCATATTCATCTCCTTCTTAAAGAAAAAAGCTATACTCCACACACAAAAAGAGCATAGCCTTAGTTCTACTTACAAATTTCTTATAAGCACCTTTCACGCAGAATTCTCTTAATGTTGGGAGCAATTTTCTTTATATCTTATATAATACACTAAAATGTGATTGATTTCACAAATTATGGTTAGTCCCATATAATTCAATATTCTTTTACCATTTTTCTTAATATAATTAGAAAAAGGAGTTCCCATGTGAAAGATCATTATTTTCAAAGAAATAAATTCATTACGAACTATATTGTCGCAATTATCACTTTCATTTTGACTTTGATTATGGGAATCGTGATCTTCTTTAACGGCGTTTCAATTGCGGTTGAAAACAATTCTAGAAGAACCTTGATTACCAATGTTGTAAGGCAAAGTGAGCATTTAAATACAATATTAAATATCAACTATTCCTATTTAAATGTACTTGCACAAGAACTATCTAAATCTAGAGATTTATTTTCAGAGGATAATGTTTCTTTAATTCAAGTCTTTATGCATAATTCAGATTTAAATCGAACGGCGATCATCGATCCAAATGGAAATGCTCTATATGATAATGAAGTCATAAAAAATGTAGCTCATCGTCGATATTTAAAGAATCTATACAAGGCAAACAATCTCTTTCAAATCCTTTAGAAAGCAGTGTTGATTAACAAACACGTGTTATTTTATGCGTGCTCATCTTTAGAGATAGACTAGTCATTGGTGTAGTAGGCGGTTCTTACAATGTCACAAAACTAGGCAATATGTTGTTTGATGATCTGTTTGAGGGACATGGAAAAAGTTTTATTGTCGATCAAGATGGAAACCTAATCATTAGAAATAAACAGTATGAAAAAAACATAAACTAAATACAGTCGATAATTTATTTAATGTCTGTAATCAAAAGAAAATCAAAACCGACTTTAAGAATCAAAAATCAGATCTTGTCTTGATTCAGACAAAAAAGAAAGAATCTTTATATTTAGCTTATTCCCCACTAAAAATCAATGATTAGATGGTCCGCTATATTGTACCGGTTCATGCGACTCAAGAATCATATATATTTATTACTCACTATGAAACTTTATTGGCAACATTTTTAGGATTGATCGTATTGAGTCTTATGGTGTATTTGGCTCATTCAAGTTCAAGAGAAAATAAGTATTTGATTCATTTATCTGAAATTGATCCATTAATTTCCGTTTTCAATAAGGAAACAACGCAAAAACTCATTGATCAAAAACTAAGGCTTAACTAGCAATTTGGTGACTTTGCTATAATTCTTCTTTTTATCACTTACACGAATAACCACTCGTTTTTCAAATCCTTTAAGCGAGTGATTTTATAGATGTTTTTCAATCTAAGTAGTACG
>NZ_VUMR01000008.1 GCF_009696075.1 Holdemanella porci
TGCTTTATTAGCCATTATAATCACCATTCTTTCTTATTTTGATAGCTTGAACACCTTCATTATAGAAAGAATGGTGATTATTTTGTATAACATTTTTTGACACCACCCGCATAGCAGGTGGTTTTGTCGTTTCGTACTTCGTACTCAACTGGCTAAAGCCAAAAGCGTAAAACAAAAAATGGATCAGCCGATCCATTTACAACACTTCTTTATAAACTCTTAATACATTCTTATAGAAGATTTTTTCTACTTCTTCTTGTGTTAGCCCTGCCTTATATAAAGCTTCTTCTAATAAATTCATCATAGAAGCATTTTCAATTTCTAAAGGACATGAAATACCATCAAAATCTGTACCTAATCCAATCACATCAATTCCAGCAAGATCTTTGATATATAGAATATGTTTCACCATATCTTCTACACAACTCTTATGATCATCACGATCAGCCAAGAAACTGCCACAGAAATTAAGTCCCATGACACCACCACGTTTTGCCAATTGAAGAATCATATCATCACTCATATTACGGGCTACATTACATACGCTTCTTGCGTTTGAGTGTGAAGCCACAAATGGTTTTGTCGTATATTTCAATACATCATAGAAACCAGCATCATTTAAGTGAGAAACATCAATGATCATGCCTAGTCTTTCCATTTCTTTTACATATGAAATTCCAAACTCTGTCAATCCTCTTTCTGTATCTACACTACGCTTATAGTTAGGTCGATTTCCATTCATATCTTTCATAGAAAGGTTTGGATAACCAATTCCATTCTCATAATTCCATGTTAAGGCAATCATTCTTACACCCATGCGATAGTAGTTTCTTAACATCGCTAAATCATTGAAGCAAACACCACCATTTTCAAGTGTCAACAAACTCGATAATTTTCCTTCTTTATCATTTTTTTCAATATCACAAAACGTATATACAGGTGCAATACAATCTGCATACTTATCCATTTGTGTACAATATTCATCATACAAGCGCATTGTCTGTTGCTCAGGAATCGCTAGTTCTTTTTGATCTGTAAACAACGCAAAATTCTGCAATAAATAATTCCCCTTTTTCATTTTTTCTAAATCAATCGACAAATCATTCGAATACAAACTTGCCTCTTTACCCTTTAAATCACGACTCAATAATTCTAGAATCGTATCACAATGCATATCGACTACTCTCATATTCTACAACTCCTTTAACCATTCTATACAGCCATCTTCATAGCATGAAGGAACAATTTTATTTGCGACTTTTTTACATGCTTCACAACCATTTTCAAGAGTAACACCAAGACCAGATGCTTCTAATACAGGCGCATCACTTGAACCATCTCCGATGGAACTGACATCTTTCCAAGAGATTTCAAGATTCTTCAACAAGCGGTTCACACTATTTAACTTTCCACAATCCTTATGAATAATGTCAATCATCGTATCTGTACTATGCACAACTTTTACATTACAATTTAATTCAATAATCGATTTCATTTCATCATAAATTGAATCCATTCGTGATTTTGAATCCGATACAGACACTTTCCACACAGAACCCTTTAAATATTTTTCCATGTGATTCGTTAAAATGTAATCCACATCACAATTATGCATATCCAGTTCAAATCCATGTGTCATTTTATTTGCCACAAAATAATCGGGTTGACTATATCCAACGCCTAAATTATGCTTTTGAGCATATTGCCAAATAAATGAAACATCGTTATTTGAGATTACATACTCAAACATCGTCTTTTTCATTTTCACATCAAAACAATGGGCTCCATTACAACTAATGACATATCCACCAAAATCTTGCATCAAAATCTGTTTAGACAATGGATATACGCCTTGAAAGCATCGAGCTGAATTTAATACGACTAAGACATCTTTTTTTTCAACTTCAATCAATGCTTCTTTAACAGCTTCATTTACATAGATTCCACTACTTGGATTCATTAAAGATCCATCTAAATCACATACAATTGTCCTAACCATATAGCACTTCCTTTTACTTGCTTAATAGTAATACGAAACGTCACAAAAAAAAAGACCCCGAAGGGTCTTAATTAGCTAAAGTTCTTAGTGAAATACTACTTTTTGAATTCAACAGCTGGTAAGTTGTAGAAAGTCTTGTCTCCAAGGTATTCAGCAACGTTAACAGTTCCACGTTGGTTCAATTCGTCTTCAATACGCATTAAACGGTTGTATTTAGCAATACGGTCTGTACGGCTTAATGAACCAGTCTTGATTTGTCCTGCGTTCAATCCAACAGCGATGTCAGCGATTGTAGTGTCTTCAGTTTCTCCTGAACGGTGAGATACGATGCAAGTGTATCCATGTTTCTTAGCCATTTCGATAGCGTCGAATGTTTCAGTTAAAGTACCGATTTGGTTAACTTTGATTAAGATCGCATTAGCGATTCCTTTTTCGATTCCTTCGTAAAGGATTGAAGGGTTAGTTACGAATAAGTCGTCACCAACTAATTGTACTTTGTCTCCTAGACGGTCAGTTAATTTTTTCCATCCGTCCCAGTCGCTTTCTCCTAATCCATCTTCGATAGAGATGATTGGGTATTTAGCGATCCATTCTTCGTACATGTCAATCATTTCATCACTAGTCTTAGTTCCTTGACCAGATTTTTTCAATTCATATAATCCAGTTTCAGTGTTGTGGAATTCACTAGCAGCAACGTCCATTGCGATCTTCATGTCTTTTCCTGGAACATATCCAGCAGCTTCCATAGCTTCAACTAATAATTCAAGAGGTTCTTCGTTTCCATCTTTACAGCTTGGAGCGAATCCACCTTCATCACCAACGTTAGTGTTGTATCCTTTTTTCTTTAATACAGATTTTAAGGCGTGGAAAGTTTCAGCAGCCATACGAACAGCTTCTTTTTCACTCTTAGCACCAACTGGCATAATCATGAATTCTTGGAAATCTACTGTAGAGTCAGCGTGTGATCCACCGTTGATAACGTTGCACATAGGAACTGGCAATGTTTTTCCGTTGAATCCACCGAAGTATTTGTATAAAGGTTCTCCGTAGAAATCAGCAGCGGCTAAAGCACAAGCCATAGAAACACCTAAAGTAGCGTTAGCACCTAAATTTTTCTTGAATGGGTCTCCATCCAATTCTAACATTGTTTTGTCAATTAATACTTGGTCACGGCAATCCATACCGATAATTTTTGGAGCAATTTTAGTGTTTACGTTTTCAACAGCTTTAGTTGTTCCTTTTCCCAAGTAACGAGCTTTATCTCCATCACGTAATTCTAAAGCTTCACGAACACCTGTACTTGCACCACTTGGTACCATAGCACGTCCGTAAGCACCAGATTCTGTAGTTACTTCAACTTCAACAGTTGGATTTCCACGTGAATCTAGAACTTCACGAGCATATACATCAACAATAATAGGCATAATTAAAATATCCTCCTCTAAGCCTTAAGCTAATAAAATAATAGCACGCAAGCCATCTAAAATCAACGATTATAGGCTCTGAAAGCGGTTTTAACTTCCTCTTGGTTCTCATCAGTAAACACAAATCTAAAATGTTTTATACCATACGATTCATAATCTTTTCGATTTTCAATTTCATCCATAATATTCACATCATACAATCGCATGTGACAATCTTTATCTCCAAGCAAAAAGACACGCTTTCCATCTAAGCCTTCAAGCTCATAACGATGATGATGGCACAAACCACAATTCATTCTCTTACCATCTTTTAAAGCCGTATTTACAGGACAATGTTTCATCGTCATCAAGCGTCGTTTCTGATATAAAGTCTTATAGACTGGAGCATCAAAATGATAACGACTTGAAAAAGCCTTCATAATTTTTTCAACCTGATACTTGTCACACTCATCACTGATTACACAGCTTTCATATCCCATTTCTAAGATAGCAGCCACACTATACGAATTGGAAACATTTAATGAATCTACAATTTTTCCTTTACCTAGATGCGCATTCACAAATCCATCAACACTCTTTATATTTGATTTTTCTAAGATTTGATTACTGTTAAACATTTCACTCACATAACAAGAAGAATCATCAACCTTTTGATTCATTGAATTAATTTCAAACAAATCAAATGAGGTTTTACTCTCTTGTGGAATATAACTATATTCTTTTTCAACAAGCGGCTCCTGTTTTAAACAAGCCTCTTTCATTTTCTCAAGAGCATCCCTACGAAGTTGGTTCATAACTGAAATCGGAAAATAAATATCTTTACCCAAATGATATTCAATATGATCAAAACTTGCCCAACTATCTTTTGTCTTAGAAAACTGTTTGTTTAACGTTTCTTCATCCGTTGCACGCTTTAAAGCCTGTACACTATCAATTTCAGTAGAAACACAAACGCTTGTCGAATCCTTATACACTTCCATTACCATCGGCTTTCCAACTGCACTACAAGTTACTATCGCATTAACCTTGCTTTGACGATTGGATGTACGAATTTCTTTCTCAATTGTTTTATTCAATTCAGAATCCATTGTTTTACGAACAATACTACCTACATGAACCCCTACTGGTCCTTCGATTAGAACTGTATTATTTTTAGGCATGAAAGAAATCAACTTTTGTTTCTTATCATACATAAAATTCACATGACAACCTAAGTTCTCTTTTTCAAAACGAATTCCATCATTTTGATGCAAATCTTGACTTAATTGAATACAAATCTTATTTTTATTTACCTTTACAACCTTGCCAATTTCAATTCCTTGATGATTACAAGTTTTACTATTCATTAATTCTTTGCCACTAGCCCTATACATATGGCCTACAGTATATTCTCGATTGAATGTAACACGTAAGTTTTGTTTGTCCTCAACATTTCGTTCCATATTCTCTAATACCTTTTTGACTTGTGAAACACTCTCATAAACATATGGAGCACTCTTCATTCGCCCTTCAATTTTTAACGAACAAACCCCCATATCCGCTAATGTATTCACTTCATCAATCAAAGATAGATCTTTTGGACTTAATACATATTCTCCATGCGTATCCACTTTATTTCCATCTTCATAAAGGGTGTATTTCATTCGACATGGCTGTGCACACATTCCACGATTTCCACTTCGTCCATAATGTACACTTGAAAAATAACATTGTCCTGAATAACAAATACATAAAGCTCCATGCACAAAAACTTCCACTTCAATTCCTGTATCTACACATGCTTGAATTTCTTCTTTTGTACATTCTCTAGCTAAAACAACACGTTGAACACCTAATTTTTTTAGTTGTTCAATTTGATAAGGGTTAGAAACTGAAAGCTGAGTAGAAGCATGCAGCACCAAATTGGGTAGTCTATGATGCAAAAGATGAATAAATCCTAAATCTTGAATGATCAAAGCATCTACACCAAAAGAATGAACCATCTTTGCCATATTGTAGGCATCTTCCATTTCATCCTCATATAATATTGTATTCATCGTAATATATATTTTTACGCCACACAAATGACATCTTTCAATAACTTCTTTTGTAGTTTCTAAGTCAAAATTATTTGCGAATGCCCTAGCCCCAAAACTAGGCAAGCCAAAATAAACAGCATCACATCCGGCTGCTAATGCTGCATTTAATGCTTCCATACTTCCTACGGGTGCTAATATTTCTGGTCTCATTTTCCTTGCTCCTTTCAAAATAAAAGCTACAGATACAATCTATAGCTAGTCTTTATTATTTTGATAATACTTTTTAATTGCCTCAAAAGATTCTTGCGAAATCACATGTTCAATACGACAAGCATCTTCTGTCGCAATATTTTTAGGTACCCCAATATTTTGTAGCATTTCTGAAAAGAAAGTATGACGCTCATATGTTTCTTCTGCGATTTTCTTTCCTTCTTCACTCAAAGTTAAAAATTTACTAACATCTAAAGCAATTAATCCTTGCTCAGACAATAATTTTACGGCATGTGAGACGCTAGGCTTAGAAAAACCCAAATAACTTGCGACATCAACGCTACGAACATGATCTAAACATTTTGATAAAACTAATATGGCTTCTAAATAATCTTCCATCGATTCGCCTAACTGCATATTCATTACTCCTCTAACTCTTTTTTTTTAATTTTAAGCTAGTCCTCTTTTAAAGTCAATTGTCATGACATATAATAGTAGTATGAACGATACAAAACTAACGATCGCAAATGCGCTATTAATTCTATTAAAGACACAATCATTAAACAAGATTACAGTCACGCAGATCACAAAAGAAGCAAATCTAACAAGACAAACATTTTATCGTAATTTTGAAGATAAAGAAGATCTAGTGAATTGGTATTTTGAAAAGCTATGCCTAGACTCTTTTAAAGAAATGGCTGATCAAACCACTTTAAAAGAAGCTTTGATTAAAAAATTCACTTTTATCCAAAGCCAAAACACATTCTTTAAAGAAGCCTTTAAAGAAGATGACTACAATTCTTTGACAAACTATGACTATCGCTGTATCTATGATTTCTACAAAAAGAAAATCGAAACAAAAACAACAATTGATCCACAACTAGACTTTCTACTTCAAATGTATTGTCATGGATCTATTGAAATGACTAAGTTATGGGTTGAAAAAAATATGTATCTAGATATAGAAACGCTAGTCAATATGTTGATTGAATCCATGCCCGAAAGATTGAAACAATATGTCAATCTTTAACTACAATACCTAAAAGTCTCACAAATTCAAGTGCCTGGGATGAATTCACGACAACACCTGTTAATTTATCACTCGACACAGCAATGTTTTCAATTTCACAGCTTGAGAAATCAAGCTCTTTTAATTTTGTGTTAAACCATTTGGTTGAATTTAATATACATTTATCAAATGAAGTATTTTTAAAATTACATTGAACAAATTCTGAACCCGTTAAATCATTGATGTCAAATGCACAATCTTTAAATGTACTGCCACCAAAGTCACAATAATGTCCTTTGCATAATTGAAATAATGTGTCTTGAACTAAGCTTTGTGAAAGTTCCATCCCACTGATTCGACAAGAAATGAAATGAACACGGCTTAAACTACATTGATTCAAGTGTACATTTACAAATTCACAGTGATCAAAAATAATATCCATACATTCAATAAAGCTAAAGCTACAATCATTCATTTGACACTTGCTAAATTTACACCCATCCATCGTGATATTATCTAAGTTTTCTTCAATACAAACATTCTCAAAAACATAATCACTCACATACGATTCATATGTCCATTCATCTATTGGTTCTAAACAATTATTTATTTTTAGTTTTTTCATATATTTTTGATTTTTAATAATACTTCCTGATTAAACAAGATATCTTTTAATAATTGTAAATCTTCATAACTCACAAAATCATACTCTGCACGATTTAAAATAATATAGATTTGTTGAAGAGCATTTTTAAGTTCCATCCATCCTTCTGGCGTACCAAACGCTTCATCAAACAACTTATGAATGTTGTCCTCATTCATTAAAGGATATAAATAGGAATAGATGGTTGTCGTTGAAGGATTATTAAATCCATCAAAGAAATTCTTAAAGATAGGGTAGATATATTTTCGTAACATGTTCAAAGTGGCTTTCGCATAAAATAAGGCACTCGCACTAAAATCTGCATCCTTTACATCTTCATAATAGACTTCCAAATCACTTCCTGCTTCGATTTGATCTAAGACACTTCCCGGAAAATCTGCATAATCTTCTTCATTTATATTTAAAGCTTCATAAAAGTCCGTTTCTTCTTCAGGCTCTTCGTTTTGTTTCATATTATTCATCATATTTTGAGCCATGTCATTTAACTTATTCTTTTCTTCATCGCTCATATTGTCCATCATTCTTGAAATGGCAGAAAAATCAATATCACTAAATTTCATGTTTATTACCTCATTTCTAACATGTATTATACACAAAACATAAGTGGATTAACATAAACAAATATATTAGAATATATACATGAAATTATTAAATATACAAAAAGAAATCCCCGATATTCTTTTGGATATTCGCTATTGCACAACTTACAATTTCATCGGTGAAATCATTGATGGCTATATAGATCCGGTAGCGTTAGGAACAAAAGAATTGGTGGAGCAATTAAAAGTAATCAATTCAAAGGCAAGACAAATGGGATATCGATTAAAGATATGGGATGCCTATCGACCTCAAAGTGCCCTTGATCATTTCATGACTTGGAAAGATACTGAGGATGATAAAATGAAATCCATTTTCTATCCAAAATATCCCAAAAAATATCTTTTTGAGAATGACTTTATCATTGAAAAATCAGCGCACACCAGAGGTAGCACTGTCGATTTAACTTTAGTTGATGAAAAAACAGGAAAAGAATTAGATATGGGATCTTACTTTGATTACTTTGGCGATATTTCTAGTCCATTATACACAAAAGGATTAACGAATCATCAAATAAACAATCGCAAGACACTTAGAAATTTAATGTTAGACAATGGATTTATCCCTTTAGAATCCGAGTGGTGGCACTATACTTTAAAGGATGAACCCTATCCAGATACTTATTTTAATGTGGAGGTAAAATCTGATGGAAACTAAATTATGGTCCGCTTTAATTGGACTTTCAAAAACTGTGGATTCAAATCCAAAAACAGAACATACAGACTCAATCATCATGGATTGTCTTCAACATTTAAAAAATCATACGGTAACACAAGATCTAATTGATTTAGTACACAAAGAAAAAGACAAAATATCACCAGGATGTAAAACGTGTCTGCATCCTTGTGGCAATACAAGTGATTATGACATGTCTTTGATTAATGACAAGAAAAAGGAATTGATGAATCAAATCCTTCATTTAAATGATATTAACTTCATCTATCGTGGCCTATGTTATTTAGGCTTTGACATTGATGATTCTTATATTGATGAATTGATAGAAGAGGGCAAGAAATAATGAAAAAAAGAAAAATTCGCTATGACCGTATTTTATTGCCTATCTTAATACTGTGTGTAATTATCTTTGGAATATCTTCATGTCATAAAACAGAAGAAACAAAAGTTCAATCAAAACCCATTCATACTACAACTGATTTTTTAAAGAACGCGTTAAAACCCGTTGGTCAAACACTCTATATTTATGGTGGAGGCTGGAACGAAGCGCAAACAGGTTCCGGAACTGAAGCGTTAACTTTGGGCTTATCTAAGGAATGGAAATCCTTCTATGATACACAAGATAGTTCATACAATTATGAAAACTATATGTATGAAATCCATAAAGGACTCGATTGTTCAGGCTATGTCGGTTGGACTATCTACAATACTCTCGAAACCAAATCCAATCATGGCGATGGCTATGTATTAAAGGCTGAAGAAATGACAAAAACATTTGCGAATATGAAGTTAGGAAGCTACAAAGATTCAATTCAAAACGCAAAACCAGGTGATATTGTCTCTATGGCGAATGCTCATGTTTATATTGTATTTGCCGTATGTGAAGATGGCAGTTTATTGATTGCTCACTCTAGTCCTCCTGGAGTTAAAATTTCAGGTACATATGACCAAAATGGAAATTCAAATTCACAAGCTGTCGGATATGCACAAAAAATCATGGAAACGTATTATCCAGACTGGTACAGTCGTTATCCAAATTGCACTGTCGATTCTAGTTTTACTGAACCAAGTAATGTATCTTTATTTCACTGGAATTCAAAAACATTAAAAGATGTCGATAAATTGAATTCTATGACGGTTCATCAAATCATTCAAACTTTATTTCAATAGGGAGGTCAACATGGAAAAAGATTGGAAATTATTTAAAAAGAAATTGGGTGGCTGGCAAGAAGCCTATATGGATAGATTGATTGAAGAATATAAGGACATACTAAATTCAGATGCATCATCTTTTGATAAATACTATACTCTTCGTAAGAAAATTTATGAGGATTATAAAAGTCCTGGTGTTTTGGCAAGAGATGTATCTCGTTCAAATATGTTTATCATTTTGTTAGGATTATTGCGCGATGAAGCAATCACCATGGATGATCTAGATGAGTTTAGTGATGAGCTAAAGGAAGATATTAAACAATGTATAAAGTAAAAAGCCGAAAAATCGGCTTTTCTTATTAGTCTTCTTTTTTACCAGCTAACTCTTTTAATGCTTTTAAAGAATTCACTTTCTTTGAATATAAAGTCAATGGGGCAGAACTTGTATCACCAATCGCTGTTAAATCATATCCTTGTGCTTTACATTCATTTTCTAAATACGCTTTGTGTTGAAATGAGTTCAAATCAATTTCGCCATTATTTAAAGCTTCATTTGGTAAGTTATATGCATCAAATACAACTACATCTAAATAGATTCCAGAATTTTCATCATCTAATACTTTTTGTACCGCTCTAAATGTATCGGCAGAACCACAAGTACCAATCTTAATAACTTTCTTTCCATCTGAACTTGATTGATATCCTTCAATATCGCTCACAAAATTTTTATTGACTGTATAATCTTTATCATATTCAAATGCAGGAACACTTGCTCCTTTATTCTTTTCTAGAATGTATTCAGCTACCAACTGACTTTGGTATGCCTTTATTACTTTTTGATAATCCTCATTATCTTTATCGGCAGTACGCGCAACGATCACATTAATAAATGGATTATCACTTCCTACTTCTTGTACTTCCGTAATTAAACCATCCTTTTTAGGTTTTAATCCAGCTGGAATCGCATATGTTCCATTGATTGTGGCTGCTCCAAAATCATCCAAAGTCGAAACTAATGTATTGGCTTGTGTAGGAACAATTTCAATATTGTATTTATACTTCGTAACATCCTTCAATTCTGGAGTCCAACCAGCCTTGTCATCCACTTCAATCAAGCCAGCTTTTTCTAGAAGCAATAACCCTCTTCCACCATTTGTGGCATCACTTGGAATACCAATTTTTACAGGTTCACTTGATGACTTTGATGAACATCCTGTAAGTAATGTTGTAGCTACTAAGCCTGCTGTTAAAAATGTTTTAAATATTTTATTTGTCTTCATAATCCTTTTCTCCCTCTTTTATTTATGAAATAATTCTTTATTCGTTGTTGCTTTTGACAATGTATTCCCCAATAATTGAATCAACGAAACAATGATCAATAATAAGATCACACATAAATTCACAACATCTTGATAATGTAAGTTTTGTCCATAATTAATTGCGAACGAACCAATTCCACCAGCACCAACTGCACCTGCAGAAGTTGTTAATCCAATCAATGAAATAGCCGTAATGGTTGTTACACGAATCAAATCCGGTAACGCCTCATGCAGATAAACACGAAAGATAATTCCTAGTGTTGAGCTTCCCATGCTTCTAGCGGCCTCTATTTTTCCTGGATTTACATCCGCTAATGCCGTTTCGACTTGTCTTGTGTAGAATGGAACCGCTCCAAAGACTAATGGAACAACAGCCCCTTTGACTCCAATCGAAGTACCCGCAATACTTCGTGTTAACGGAATCAAGAAAATCAACAGGATGATAAATGGTACGGCTCTAAACACATTCGTGATAACTTCTAAAATAAAATGAATAATCCGATTTGGCTTAATCCCATCTGTCTTTGTTACAATCAATGAAATTCCAAAAGCACCTCCAATTAGTAATGTAATCAAGCCTGCGATGAAAAACATTTGATACGTTGCAGTCAATGCTGTTAAAAATATATCCCAATAATTGGCAACATTTGGAAAGAAATCCACTATAAATTTAGGCATGATGAATCACCTCCACTTTTACATTAGATTCATGTAGAAAATCTATGGCACGCTGTACATTTTCTTTAGCCCCTTCAATTGAAGCAATAATGCCACCCAAAGCATCCGCATTAATGACATCTACATTGGCCAACATGATATTTACATCCACATTATATTCACGAGATATTTTTGAAATGGTTGCACTACCAACACTATCTCTAGTGAATGTAAGTTTAACTAATTTACTATCTGTAGGAATAATTGTCTTATTCTCAATCAACTTCGTAATATTCGATAATGCAGAAGACGAGTTGATAAATTTTTTGGTAATCTCTTCTTTAGGATTGGCGAAGATATCATATACATCTCCTTCTTCAACAACCTTACCATTCTCCATAACTGCCACACGGTTTGCGATAGATTTAATCACACTCATTTCATGTGTGATCAAGATAATTGTTATTCCTAATCTTTTATTTAAATCCCTCAATAACTTTAGAATGGATTCTGTCGCATCTGGATCTAAGGCAGAAGTTGCTTCATCAGAAAGTAACACCTTAGGATTGTTTGATAAGGCTCTTGCGATGGCTACACGCTGTTTTTGTCCACCCGATAATTGTGATGGATACACATATTTTTTATCTGCCAAATCTACAAGATCTAATAATTCATCCACACGAGTCTCAATTTCTTTCTTTGATAACCCCGTATATTTTAATGGGTACGCCACATTATCAAATACAGTGCTTCGATCTAATAAATTAAAATGTTGAAAGATCATTCCTATGGATCGTCTTAACTCTCTTAATTTCTTTTGACTTATATCTAAACTTCCTTGATTTGCACTTACTTTTCCAAACCCTTCAATTTCAATACTTCCAGAATCTGGAATCTCTAAAAAGTTCAAGCATCGAACCAAAGTACTTTTACCAGCACCAGAATATCCAATCACCCCATAGATTTGCCCACTTTCAATATGTAGTGAAACATCATCTACGGCATGTACGTCTGCATTCTTTAAATGATAGGTTTTATCCAAATGTTCTATATTAATCATTTATAACACTCCAATCTAACAAAAAAAGCCGAGGACTTTTCCCCGGCAATCGCACACTTAAATAAGCGACAAACGAATTGAAAACCGGGTCACATTTTTTAACATATACATTTGCATCATTGACATCATCATTGTTTTCATTTTCGTTTCCTCCTTGCATGTTTGTATTCTACAAGAAGGTTATGTTATTGTCTAATTGTTAAATTTTTGAAGCAGTTATAAAAATTATTTATTACTAAAATAATCCTTCATCGTTTGAATATACGTACTACCAATCTCACTCAACACTGTATTTTTCCTTGTGATATACCCAATTTCCATCATAGAATTGGGATTCTCTACATTCGCTTCATAAGGCACAACTACATAGTCATCCCCATTCAAATCACGACTAATAATTCCAGAACATAAAGTATATCCATTCAGTCCTCTCATTAAATTCAGCATCGTAGCACGATCATTCACTTGAATCTTTCTTGGAAATTCATTTTCAACCAATATCTCCTCTGCCGTATACATCGAAGGATTATCCCCTTGATCAAAAGTCATATTTGGATATGGCAATAATTCTTCATACGTAATTGATTTTTTCTTGGCAAGAGGATGCCCCTTATACAAATACACAAAGGCATCGCAATTGGCTAATTTATGAAATTCTAAATTCCACTCATCAAATTGTTTCATCATAAAACGACGATTATAGTTGGATAAATATAAGATTCCTATCTCACTTAAAGAATTACCTACATCCTCAATAACATGCATCGTCTTTGTTTCGCTAATCGCAAAATCATATTTAGAAGTCCCATACTTCTTCACTGTATCCACAAATGCTTTGGTCGCAAATGAATAGTGCTGGCACGAAACACGAAACTTATTTCTTCGTAAACTTACATCTTCATAACGATTTTTTAATAATTCATATTGTTGGTACAACTGTCTTGCGTATGTTAAAAATTCTTGTCCTTGTTGCGTCACAGTGACTCCATGACTTGTACGATTAAAGATTTGAATATCCAGTTCTTTTTCAAGTGATTGAATGGCAGACGTTAAAGTAGGTTGAGACACAAAAAGCTTTTCAGCCGCCTTATTCATAGATTTCTCATCTGACACCGTTAATACATAAAGTAATTGTTGAAGCGTCATTTTCAGTCTCCTTTATTTATATAATTTTAATGAATATTTGTTGATTTTCAAGATTCCATAAAATAAAAGAGCTTGAAAAGCCCTTTAAATGTTACATAATTAATTCTCTTTTTGATGTTCTACATGCCAAGCATGATCCTCTTTAACTTTCGCAAGTTCTTCTGGATTTTCAAATAATTCGAGTGCCGTAAAAGCCAATGCTTTTGCCCCTTTGACAATCGCATCCATTGCCTTTTGACTACATGAAGCATTGACCATATCTTGACTATGTCCTGCAATCTGTACATCTGTAATACTAATATGTGGCTGAATCGTAGGTACAACCTGACTAATGTTACCCACATCACTACTTCCTGGCATTACCACGTCTTCTACATGTTTTACAGTATTGCCAAGTTCTGTAATATATTTTTCATAGATTGCATCTAAAGAAGGTGTTAACACCATATTTTCTACAAGATTTTGATACAACTTCATACTCGATGTACAACCCGTCTGTAAAGCGGAGCCCTTCACAATATTCTCTACTTTTTCATATAACTCATGCAACGTATCAATATCGGCAGCTCGAATATAATATTTGGCCTTTGTGTATTCTGGAATGACATTGGGAGCTGTTCCCCCATCAACAATTACACCATGAATACGAATGCGATCTGTTAGTTGTTGTCGTAAAACACCAATGGCTGCATATGTTAAGATCTGCGCATCCAACGCATTGATTCCATCTTGAGGACATCCTGCTGCATGCGCCGGTTTTCCCCAAAATTCAATATCTACAGGTGCACATGCATAATTACGCGTACTTAATCCATCTTCTGGACCTGAACCTGGATGCACGCATAGGGCAAAATCCACATCTTTTAAATATCCCTTCTTCACAAAAGAACCTTTGGCACTTCCATTTTGTCCACCCTCTTCTCCAGGCGTACCATATACACGTACTTCTCCGCCAATTTGATCCACGACACTTTTTAAAGCAGCACCCGCAAGAGAAGAAGTAGCACCAAACACATTATGTCCACATCCATGGCCTAAACCTGCAAGAGCATCATATTCTGCTAGAAAAACAACCGTAGGACCTGGTTTATTACTTTTGTAGGTTGCCGCAAAGCCTGTACGATGTCCTGCCGCTGGTAATTCAATCTCAAAGCCTTCTTTTTTTAATTGTTCACTCAAGGTTTGAGAAGCAAAATATTCAAAGTCACTAACTTCTGGCTTGGCATGAATAGCCAAAGAAATATCTTGATATACTTTTGCGTTTGTATCTATAAATTGAGAAATTTGATTCTTTAATTCTGACATAAAATAGTTCCTCCTAAAAGTTGAGTCTATTGTACAAAGAACAAGTGCTATATTCAAATTCTATTTATTTATATCTAGTTATAAATTATTTTTATATTTTAAACAAAAAGAAAAACGGCTTAGCCGCTTATTCTTTCGTTAGATCCTCACCAAAATACTTGATAGAAATCTTAGATAAAGTTCCATCTTCTTTTAGTTCTTTTAAAGCCTTATTTACAGCTTTCTTTAAAGAGGTATTATCATCCCCTTTTACCATTGGGATGGCATAGGGTGTAGATTCTTTAGATTGATCAACAATTTTAAATGAACTATCCTTTGTCGTCTGAAGATAATCATTGATAGAAGTAGCTGCATTGATTGTCGCATCCACACCACCACTCTTTACAAGATCCATACATTTCGTTAAATCATCTACGCCTTTTACAGTAGCCCCATAGTCTTCACCCAATTCCATATAAGTAGATCCAATCGAATTGGCAGTTGTCTTTCCTTTTAAATCATCAAACGAAGTAATTGTCGTATTATCATTACGAACAACTAAGACTGTGTGATCATACGCATAAGGTGTAGAAAAATCAAATTTCTTTTCTCTTTCCTTTGTGATATCGACACCATTAATAACTAAATCATACGTACCCGTTGATAATCCAGTTAATAATCCATCCCATTTGCCTTCCACAATATTGGCTTTTACGCCTAATTTTTTGGCAATATTCTTAGCGACTTCCACATCAACACCTATCAATTGATCATCCTTATCATGATAAGAAAATGGTTGCCAATCTCCTTCTAAACCAATTGTGATTTCGCCTTTATCTTGAATTGCATCTAAATGATCCTTACTAGATCCACATCCTGCTAAAGTAAATACCATAGTTGCACTTAATAAACCTGCTAACAATTTTCTCATCTTACATTTCCTCTTTCCTTAAAAAATCTTTTGTTCGTTCTTGTTTCGGATTTTCAAAGAAATTCTTTGAACTGCCCTCTTCAACAATTTTCCCTTTTTCCATTAAAATCACATGACTAGAAACATTCTTCGCGAAAGCCATCTCATGCGTGACCACAACCATAGTCATTCCTTCATTAGCCAGTGTTTTCATAACACTTAAAACTTCTTGAATCAACTCTGGATCAAGAGCTGAAGTCGGTTCATCAAAATAAATAATGTCTGGATTTGTTGCTAAAGCTCTTGCGATTGCGACACGCTGTTGTTGTCCACCCGATAATTGTGAAGGATAATGAGACGCACGATCTTTCATTCCTACTTTTTCAAGCATCTGCATACCAATCACATTGGCCTCTTCTTTAGAAATATTTCGCGCTACAGTAAGACCTAATGTTACATTTTGTAGGGCTGTTTTATTCGCAAATAAATTGTAATTTTGAAATACAACCCCTGTATGCTTTCTAAGATGGGCAACATCCTTCTTTGATGTATTTGATAAATCATAAGATTTTCCATTAAAAATCATAGTTCCTGCATCAGCTGTCTCTAAATAATTAATACAGCGAAGTAAAGTTGTCTTACCTGATCCTGAAGGACCTAATATCGCAATGACATCGCCTTTATTGACCGTAAGATCCATTCCATTCAAAACATTTAAATTTCCAAATGATTTATGAATATCTTTAATTTCTAATAAAGCCATACTCTATCTCCCCGCCTGATAATAATTCAGCTTCTTTTCACCCCAAGCTTGCAGCCAAGTTAAAACTGTACAGAAAATCAAATAAACTAAAGCCACTTCTATGTATAACTGCATAAACTGATAAGTTCTTCCGGCAATTCTTTCTGTCTGCATAAACATTTCTGTAACTGTGATATTGGCAGCTAAAGACGTATCTTTTACAAGTGAAATCAAGTTATTAAACAATGATGGAAATGCACTTCGAAAAGCTTGCGGTAAAATAATATGCGTCATAATCTGCATATAGCTCATTCCTACACATAGTCCAGCTTCCATTTGTCCTTGTGGTACACTTTCAATCGATCCGCGAATGGTTTCTGCACAATACGCGCCTGTATTTAATGAAAATACAATAATCGCTGCCGTAATAGCCGATATTCTCACACCAATCGATTGCATCCCAAAATACATAATAAATAATTGTACAAGCATAGGTGTTCCTCTAAATATCCAAATATAGAATTGAACAACATACTTCATAACCGGAACTTTCGCATATTGTATCAAGGCACAAAAAATGGCCAACACCATAGCTAGAACAAAAGAAATGATTGCCAAAGGTAATGTCATTACAATTCCCGAAATAAATATCTTTGGGAATGATTCTAAAAACAATTCCATTCTTTTCCTCCCTAAAATCTTTATACTATTCTACACCCTAAAGTGAACTTTAGGTCAACTAAATCAATCCAAACGATTTTAATATCGTTAACCAGAATGTAATACTAAAAGCACTAAGCAATGTTGTCAGCATCACAACACTTGATGTTAAAACACCTTTATGCCCCATACTTTTAGCCATCACAAAACCAGATACGGTTGTACTTGAACCACACATAATCAAAATGGCAACTAAGGCTTGATTTCTGAATCCTAATAAAGCTGCAATTGGTAAGAAGATCGTACAAAAACCAATTAACTTCATAAATGTACAAAATAAAGATGGTTTCAATTCTCCTTTCGCCTGATCAAAATCAAAAGTGGCTCCCATCGCCATTAAACCCAGTGGTGTTGCCGTACTTGCAATCATAGAAATTGTTTTATTGATAACTTGTGGCAGTTTAAACGGTAATATACTAACAAGTACACCTATCACAATGCCTAGAATTAGTGGATTCTTTATAATTCCAATGAATGTTTTCTTATAATCAACCTTCGATTGTTCAGCCTTAAAGAAAGATAGAATCACAACAGATACTACGTTATAAACAAATACAACACTCATCAACATCAATGGTGCAACACCTACATCTGGATAAATATTTGATGTTAATGCAAGTCCTAATAAGGCAGCACTACTTCTGTAACAAGCTTGAATAAATTCACCTTGAATCGCTTTATCTTTTAATCGCAATGAAAATAATATCGATAATAGAATACTAATTAGAGTAGATACAACACAAAATACGACAAACTTTGTATCCCAAAGATCTTTAAAATTAGATTTAGACACATCGACAAACAACAATAGTGGCAATGATACTTTAAAGACAAATGAATTCAACTTTAATGCCAATGTATCATCTAGAATATTCATTTTATTCAAGAAATAACCGACAACCATCAATAGAAAGACGGGAATCGTTGCATTTAGGCTAAATAATAAATTTTCCACAAAAATCCCTCCAAAACTTTCTTAAAATTTTAGCACAAATATTGGATAATATGCACTAAAACACTTATATGTGACATTATTATCAATTTGTAACTTGTATGTAAGCGCTTGTACTCGTAAAATAAAATTAACAAGTATATGAGGAGGAAATAATACTTATGGCAAATCGTTTTATTTTAAATGAAACAAGTTATCATGGTGCTGGAGCCATCAAAGAAGTGGTTACAGAAGTTAAAGCACGTGGATTAAAGAAAGGTTTAGTTGTTACAGACAAAGACTTGATCAAATTTGGTGTAGCTACTAAAGTCACAGACTTATTAGATGAAGCTGGACTTCCTTATGAAATCTATGATGAGGTTAAGGCAAACCCAACTGTTGAACAAGTTAAAAATGGTGTACAGGCAGCTAAAGATGCCGGTGCAGACTATTTAATCGCTATTGGTGGTGGAAGCCCACAAGATACTTGTAAAGGTATTGGAATCATCTTGGCAAACCCAGAATTTGAAGATGTTGTTAGCTTGGAAGGTGTTGCTCCAACTAAAAACAAATCTGTCCCAGTTATCGCTATTGCAACTACAGCAGGTACTGCAGCAGAAACTACAATCAATTATGTAATTACAGATACTGAAAAGAGAAGAAAATTCGTTTGTGTAGATGCTCACGATATTCCAGTTGTTGCGATTATCGATCCAGAAATGATGTCAAGTATGCCAAAGGGCTTAACTGCAAGTACTGGTCTTGACGCATTAACTCACGCTATTGAAGGATACACAACTTTAGCTGCTTGGGAACTTGCTGATACGTTAAACTTAAAAGCTATCGAAATCATTTCAAGAAGCTTACGTGCTGCATGTGCTAACGATCCAAAAGGACGTGAAGACATGGCACTAGGACAATATATGACAGGTATGGCATTCTCTAACGTTGGTTTAGGTGTTGACCACGGTATGGCTCACCCATTAAGCGCATTCTACGGAATCCCTCACGGTGTTGCTTGTGCTACATTACTTCCATACGTTATGGAATTCAACAAAGATTACACTGGTGAAAAATTTAGAGAAATCGCTCGTGTAATGGGAGTTGAAGGTGTTGATGAAATGTCTCAAGAAGAATATCGTCAAGCTGCTATTGATGCCGTTATTCAATTAAGTAAAGATTGTGGAATTGCTCAAAGTTTAAAAGAAATCGGTGTTAAAGAAGAAGACTTACCTACATTAACAGATTCAGCTATGGCTGACGTATGTACAGGTGGTAACCCACGTCCATGTACTAAAGAATTGATCTTCGACTTATATAAATACGCATTTAACGGAAGAGACTAATATGTCCATTTAGAAGGCAATCTAGTTGCCTTCTTTTTTTTCTGTGTAAAAAAAGATGAGATCACTCTCATCTCATTAACGATTTACATGAACATATCCAATAAATGGTTGGTTACATTCAACACTATAAATTGTTGTCTGATTTCCATACCATCCACCATGAACAGCCTGACCATTACCAATATATAATGCGACATGTCCTTGATAGACACAAATATCTCCTGGAACTGGATTATTTGTCAAAGGTCCTAAGCTTAAATAAGCTGCTGGTGCACCATGGAAATTAATTCCTACAGCAGCAAGTGAATTTGTCACTAACATTGTACAGTCTTGATATACACCAATCTGAGCTAATGCTGCATCGGCAATTCTTTGGTAGAAATTCTTTTCTACATTTACCGTAATATTTTTTTCACTTACATTTCCCGCTTTATCTTTCGCTTTAATGGACGTTGTAACAGTTCCTGTATTTGTTGTATCTACATTTTCAGTCAAAGTCACAGTTCCTTCTTCATTTAATGAAACATAGCGATTGATATCAAATGCTTCATTTTGTTCCACTGTAATTGTATCCTCACAAGTAATTACAGGCGCTGTTGTATCTTCTACCTTGACACTTACTTCAGCACTGTGCTTTTCATTTGTATTTTTGTTTTTCCCTTCAATAGAAACTGTTTGTTTACCAACCGTATCAATATCTAAATCTTTTACTTTTACCTTGTAGTTTTTTGATTCATATACAGATACATTTTTTGTTTTCTTTTTAAACTTTACATTCGCATATTTTTTATGCAATTCTTTTGTAAATACAGACTGCATTGAATCAGCATTCTGATATTCAATTTTATAAGCTGGTGTGTTTTCTTTTGCTGCAACACTTGTAACACCTCCAAATGTAGATGTAGCAATCATCACACTCGCAAATACTTGCATTAATTTTTTCATTGTTATGGGCCTCCTCATTGCTCACACAATTAAAGAGGCTACACTATTTTCTCGTAAGTGTCAAAAGAATATCCGTATTTCCCACAATTTAACATATTAATTTGTTTAAATTTGCCATTATTAACAAGTCCGTCCCATTTTTTTGCACTTTTTAGTGAAAAAAAGAACTACAAGATTTGTAGTTCTAAACAATTAATATTCCAATTTTTTAACCTTTTCCCAAGTAAATTGAGGATCACCAAAATGTCCATAGCATGATGTTTTGTGGTAAACTGGCTTTCTTAAATCCAATTCGGAAATGATGTTTCCTACTTCAAAATTGAAGTTTTTCTTAACGATTTCTAATAGTTTTTCATCATCAAACTTACCTGTTCCAAAAGTGTCTACACATAAAGATACAGGTTGTGCTTTACCAATTGCATACGCAACTTCAACTTCACAACGACGAGCTAAGCCATTGGCAACAATGTTTTTAGCTACATAACGAGAGTAGTAAGCAGCACTACGGTCTACTTTCGTAGGGTCTTTACTAGAGAAGCATCCTCCTCCAATACGTCCACGTCCACCATATGTATCACATACGATTTTACGTCCTGTCGTTCCTGAATCTCCCCATGATCCACCTACAACGAAGCTTCCAGATGGGTTGATTAAATATTTTGTGTTTTCATCTAAATATTTTTCATCAATGCAAGGTTTAATCACTTCATTCATGATCAATTCTTTAATTTCTTCTTGTGTAATATCTTTTGAATGTTGAGTTGAAACAACGATTGTATCAATACGTTTGATTTCATCATTTTCATATTCAACAGATACCTGTGTTTTTCCATCTGGTTTTAATAAATCTGGATGAGCACGACGTACTTTTGTCAATTGACGAGCTAAAAGGTGTGCATAATAGATAGTTAATGGCATATACTCATCATTTTCATCACAGGCATAACCAAACATAATACCTTGGTCACCAGCACATACTTCATCACGATTTACGGCATTGTGAATTTCAGGACTTTGTTGATTCACAACAGTATGTACATGATATTCTTCTGTGTATCCAATACGTTTGATTTCATTCAATGCGATTGTTTCATAATCCAATTCTGCCTTTGTATTACATTCACCATAAATTAACACAAAATCATCTTTAATTGTACATTCAACAGCCATATTTGAATATGGGTCTTGAGCTAATGCAGCATCTACGATTGCGTCGGCAATTTGGTCACAAATTTTATCTGGATGACCTTCAGTAACACTTTCACTTGTAAAAATATAGTCTTTCATTTTGTCTCCTCTTCTCTTACTTATCCATAAAAAAAACATACTTTAAGAAGTATGTTACAAATCTTTATACTTCTTATCGCTGTTAGCAGGACCACCTTAACATATCGTCAGGTTGGCGTGAAGTCAACGAGCTAACTCTCTACTTCAACTCTGGATAATTTTTTTACGCATAAAGATTAAAACATGAAACTACAAATAATGCAAGAAATTCATCACCATAATTATACATATCTTCATTTATGTATTTCAAAATACAAAAATGGCTAAATTATCTAGCCATTTCATTCTAATATCCTAATACTTCATCCACTAAGATGACATGAATACGATCGGGTTCCATGCTGTTTCTTGTGATGACCAGCTGATCACAAATGCAGCCTTGGGCTAAACAATTTGCACAACTACCTGTTAATTGACAAGGTCTGTTTCCACTAAAACGTTGATTATTAATGGGTGCAGCCACATTTCTTACTCTAGAAATTGCACTATCTAAATCTTTTGTCACCTTATTCATACCTACGATCATTATGACATGTCTAGGCCCAAAACATAAACATGACACACGATTACAATGCCCATCCATATTGACTAAAATTCCATCTTCTGTCATCGCATTGCTACTCATTAAATAGTAGTCTGCATAAAAACAATCTCTTTCCAACTTGTACTTTTCTTCGGCATTTTTTGCCTGATCTCGATCAATGACTTTGAAATTTCTTTTATAAAGCTCTTCCTTGATACCAATCTTATTTAAAGTATCTGAGCCTCCCCAGCCGACACTTGAGCCCGGCTTCATTATTTCAAATGCCAAATCCAAAGCTTCTTGTTTAGAATGCACATAATACCCATTCATATGTCTGTTTTTTAAGCCTTGAATCACTTTTTTAGATAATAAATCATTTCGTTTTGTGATCATTTTTTACACCTCAATCCACTCTATTTTATTCACTACAATCGATGATGGTCGATCCTTCTTTCCTTGAATCAGACAAATACGATCTTTTTGAATGTTTTCTTTTTGTTGTTCATACAAACGAGGCATCATAACCGCATCCATTTTACCAGCTTCATCCTCGACACTCATAAAGCACATCCAATCACCTTTCTTTGTCTTGTGCGTTCTAAAAGACGCAATACGCACTAAAATATTCATATATCCATCTTTATTTACTGCATTTAACAATGGTATACAATTTGGATAGTTATGCATACGTAAAGACTGCACAGGATGTTCACTCACATAGAAACCGTATACATATTGCTCTTTTTGGGCTTTTTGTATTGGATTCTCTTTGATTCTTTGAATGCCTGGACGAGAGACAATACTAAAATCGAAACGTAAATTGTTCGGATCTTCAATTCGCACAATATTTACATAATCAATCAGTTTTCTTAAGTTCTCATTAAGAGTTGCACGATTATATCCAAAACAATCCAATGCTCCGCCATCAATTAAAATTCGAATCGTAGATTCATTGATCTTATACATACTTGCCTTGGCAAGAAAATCAAATAAATCTATATATGGTGCATGTTCTAAAATCGTTGGATAAATTGTTTTCCCTACACCTTTTAAAACTTGTAGCGGCATACGAATTGAATTCTGTTCAATCGTATAGAAAGCTTTTGAATGATTAATATCACACCCATTCACAACGATATTTCTTCGTTTACATTCATAAATATATTGTGAAGTTTTTATACCTGAACCAATGACACTATTTAAAAGGCTCTGATAGAAATATAAGGGATAATTTGCCTTTAAATAAGCCATTTGATAAGCTACTAAGCTATAGGCATAACTGTGTGATTTATTAAATCCATAACCGGCAAATTGTTCCATAATGGAAAATATCTCATTGGAAACAGAATCCTTAATACGATTCTTTCGAGCTCCTAAAATGAATTGCTCTTTTAAATTCTGCATGACATCCACTTTCTTTTTCGACATAGCCTTTCTTAGTGTATCTGCTTGTGCCAAGCTAAATCCGCCAATCACTTGGGCTGTCTGCATAACTTGTTCCTGATAAATCATGATACCATAGGTTTCCTTTAAGATTGGTTCTAGTAAAGGATGAGGATACACGACTTTTGAAGGATCCTTTTTTCTTTCAATATATGTATCAATATGCTGCATCGCTCCAGGACGATATAAAGCAAGTACAACACTGATATCTTCAAATTTGTTGGGTTGTATCTTTTGTAGTAAAGATGTAATTCCACTAGATTCCAATTGAAATACACCTAAAGTGTTTCCAAACGATAATAATTGATATGTTTTCGCATCCTTTAAATTGATTTTCATCATATCCAAAGAAATATGTTTTTGTTCTTTTAGATTTGTGACAATTTCATGAATCGTCGTTAAATTACGTATGCCCAAAAAATCCATTTTGATCAAACCCAAATCTTCTAAATATTCCGCTGCAAATTGTGTAGCCTGAATATCTCCATCGACACTGACAAGTGGACAGACATTCACAATAGGCTGATCTGAAAGAACAATTCCTGCCGCATGCAAAGAGGTGTGTCGTGGTAATCCTTCAACGTTTACACACATCTTAAATAATTCAGTTAATTTTTGATCTGACTGGATCCTTTTTCGAAATAAAACATTCTCATTATAGGCCTGCATCAACGTAATTTTAGATGTATTCTTTAACATCTTAGAAAGTTCATCCACAATTCTTGCCGGAATATTCATAACACGCCCTACATCACGAATGGCTTGTCTTGCTTGTAATGTATTGAATGTTACAATATGACTCACATGATCCTGTCCATAGAGTTTGCGAACATATTGAATCACTTCATCTCTTCTATCATCTGGAAAATCCGTATCGATATCCGGCATGGAAACACGTGATGGATTTAGAAATCTTTCAAACAATAAATTATTCTGAATTGGATCAATATGTGTAATACCTAAACAATAAGCTACTAAAGAACCGGCTGCACTACCACGCCCTGGACCTACAAATATGTCTTGACTTCTGGCATATCGAATAAAATCCCATACAATCAAAAAATAATCGGTAAATCCCATAGTGACTATGACATTTAATTCATATTCTAAACGTTTGATATAGGTAGGGTTTAAATTTCCATTTAAACGTTTTTCTAACCCCTTTTTACAAAGCTTGATCAAATAGTCTCTAGAATCAATCTGAAGTTTATTTTTAAATACAGGAAGTTTGGACTTTTGAAAAGCCATTTGAATATTGCACATTCTTGCGATTTCTTCTGTAGCGATCAATTCACTTTCATCATACAACGCTTCCATTTCCTGTTGACTTCTTAAATATCTTTGAAATTGTACGTCCAAACCTTGATTTTCAATATTCGTTTGTTTGGCAATAGCCCTTAATACTTGTAAAGATTTTACGTCTTCACTATTCTCATACAGAATTCGAGATAGAGCCACACGTTTACAATCAAGTTGTTTTAAAATTCGATTATCGGCTCTTTTTTTACCCGAATCATTCATAGATACAGAAATATAGAAATCTGAAAAAGATTTTTTACACAATTCTACAAATGCACTTAACTTTTCTAAATCTTGATGTTCAATATATGCACTGAATGTATCTTTCCCATCGCTGGAAGTTAATACCACACAATCTATGGCATACTTTGTAACTTCTTCAAAAGATACATTTCCTTTTATGATCGAACTTAATTTATATAAATTCTGTAGACCCATATCATTCTTCGCTAGAAGAATAAAATGAAATGGCTCCTCATTATAGATGGAATCAACTTCTAAACCAATAATCGGATGTACATTGTGCTTTTTGCATAATTGATAGAACTCCATCGTTCCATACATCACATTATGATCGGTTAAACAAACATGATTATATCCGAGTTGTTTTTGATGAAGAATCATATTTTCTAAACGAATAGGTGATTCAAGTAAAGAGTATGAACTTCGCATATGTAAGTGAACCATGAAATCCCACCTTTCTTTCTAAAATATTATACCATAAGAAAAAGAGATAGCTTCTTAAGCTACCTCTCGATTTGATAAAATTTCAATAATTTGATTGACTTGATCACGTGTTAAGTTTTTGATTCCACTTGCACATTCGTGACCACCACCACCAAATTCCATGGCAACATTACGAATTGGAATATTTCTTGAACGTAAAGACGCACTATAATGTACACGATCTTCCATACGCGTAAACAATGCCCACATTTCAACACAATCGATACCTGCTAAACAATAGACTTTGTCTTTAGCATCTGTAAAGCTTAAACCAAATTCTTCATAATCTTCACATTCTAGAATTGAATAAAGGAACTTGTTTTTAAACACTGTATGATTACGTACAACAGTTTCATATTTATAGTCTTCCATGGATTTTGAAAAGTTCAATTGTTCCACTTTTGTGACATCTACACCTTGTTCGAATAAATATTTTGCGGCATCAAATGTAGCTGGGCGAACATTATTTGTCGTAAAACGAATATTGTCCGCTGTTAATCCAAGATATAACATCAGAGAACTTTGTAGAGGAATGTTAGCCTTTTTTTCTTGTAAATACAAAGCTAATAACTCACATGTGGCACTTGCCTTATCATCAATCCATTCTTCATCACAAATGGTTTCTACTTGTACGTGATGATCAATACGAATTGATTTTTTAGCCAATTGATACCTGTCATCATCAATGCGTGCAGCATTTGAAGTATCTAAAACAATTGCCAAGCTGGAAGCTACTACTTCATCATCTACAACATCCATGTGTACGTTGTTTCTTTGTGAAACTGGACAATCATTACCTAAACAATAGATTTTTTTATTTGGATAAGCACTTTCTAAATAGTACTTTAAGCCAAATTGTGATCCTATCGCATCCATGTCGGCAAAAACATGGCGAAAAATTGTGATTGTATTAAAATCTTTTACGCTTTCTAAGATATCATTAGGCATTAGCCATCAAATCCTTGTAAGCATCACGTGCAATGACTAATTCTTCGTTTGTTGGCAATAACCAAACTTGCATTTTTGATTCAGGAGAACTTAATAATTTTTCAACGCCACGAACTCCATCGTTGTCTTCTGGTTTTACAACAACACCAAATGCTGATAATCCATCACAGATTCTTTGACGCATTGCACAATCATTTTCACCGATACCACCGGCAAAAACAATCGCATCAGCACCACCCATTAATCCGTAGTATCCTGATACAACTTCAACAATACGATTTACATATACGTTTTGAGTTAAAATAGCACGTGGATTTCCTTCTTTGACAGCGGCTTCAATGTCACGACCATCACTAGAGATTCCACTTACGCCTAACATACCCGATTTTTTATTCATGATTGTATCCATTTCATCTGGTGTATATCCATATTTATTTTCTAAGAATGGAACGATTGCAGGATCAATATCTCCACAACGAGTTCCCATCATGATTCCTCCAAGAGGTGTGAATCCCATTGATGTTTTATATGATTTACCATTTTTAACCGCTGTAATACTAGCACCATTTCCTAAGTGGCAAGTGATGATATTCATTTCTTCTTGTGTTTTTCCTTGAAGCTCAGCCAAACGTTTTGTCAAATATTCATGACTTGTTCCATGAGCACCATAACGACGTACCTTATCGTTAGTATAATATTCATATGGAAGAGGGAAAATATAGTTTTCTTCTGGCATACTTTGGTGGAATGCTGTATCAAATACGAATGTGTGTTTACACTCTGGTAAAGCATCTCTAAATGAACGATATCCAACTAATGCAGCTGGGTTGTGTAATGGAGCCAATGCACATAATTCTTCTACTTTAGCTTCAACATCTGCATCTACAGGTACTGAATGAGAGAAATATTCTCCACCATGAACAACACGATGACCAATCGCTTTGATATCTTCCAAACTATTTACAACTTTGTGTTCAATTAATGCTTCCATTAATTTTTTTACAGCCACTGCATGATCTTTGATATCTAAGATCTCTTCAATTTTTTCTCCATTGGCTTTCATTCCAAAAATAGAATCGTTTAAACCAATACGTTCTACGTTTCCTTGTGCTAGAACTTCTTCTTCTGGCATTTTGAAAACTTGGAATTTCAAAGATGAACTTCCTGCATTAACACTCATAACAATCGACATTTTTTGATCCTCCTAAAAAATTTCTTTTAATATTTCGATTTGTTCAACATCTTCATGATGTAAAATCCATGAATCCAATAATTTTTTCTTAGCAACATAGCCAATCGCTGCTTCATATTTTTCCAGTAATTTCGTAGCTCGATGTACCGAATCCATTGCGGCTGCACGAGAAATCTCTAGTTCCTCACTTATTTCAGTATAAGAGAAATCTTCCTCATAGTAAAGAGATAATATCTCTCTTTGACGCTTAGTCAACAAGTCTCCATACACATCTAATAAATCATTCGCATCTAATTTTGAAATCATTATTCTTCCATACCCTTTGTGATTCCCATCAAGAAGGCATTGATATCAAATGGTCTTAAATCAGCAGGCTTTTCTCCTAGACCTAAAAAACGAACTGGTAAGTGTAGTAGATCACGAATTGCGAGTACAACTCCACCTTTTGCCGTACCATCCATCTTCGTTAAAACGATACCTGTTACATCAGTTGCTTCCAAGAATACTTTTGCTTGTGAAATACCGTTTTGACCTGTTGTCGCATCTAAAACTAACCAGACTTCTTGTGGTGCTCCCTCAATTTCTCTTTGTACAACACGGTGCATCTTACTTAATTCATTCATTAAATTTGTTTTATTTTGTAGACGACCCGCTGTATCGCAAATCAAAATATCAATACCATTTTCTTTGGCATAACGACAAGCATCAACTAATACGGAACTTGGGTCTTGGTTCATTTTTCCTTTAACACAATGCACACCTAAACGTGTTGCCCAAGTATCAATTTGATCAATAGCTCCAGCACGGAATGTGTCGGCTGCAGCAACCGCGACTTTCTTACCTTGTTCCTTGTAGTATTGAATTAATTTTGCACTTGTAGTTGTCTTACCACTACCATTTACACCAACCATTAAAATAACAGTTGGCCCTTCTTCATTCATTTTAATTGGTTCATCGTTTGATTCATCATAGAAATCATAAAGAATTGAAACCAAATAATCTAACATGGAATCATATTCTTTAACATGTTTTCCATTTGATTCAAACGCATCCACAATTTTTTGTGCTGTATGAATACCCACATCACTCTCAAGTAGAATAACCATAATTTGCTCTAATAGGTCATCATCAATTCCATGAAAGTTATTGGATAAAGCACGCATACGATCTCCAAAGCTTTTCTTTGAACGATCAAGGCCTGATAAATATTTATCTTTATCTTCACTTTTTACGAAAGCTTCTTTTATTTTCGAAAAGACCGACATTACTATTCCTCCTTAGCTATATGTACTGCATCTTTCAATTGCACTTTTAACACTTTACTAACACCATCTTTTTGCATTGTAACCCCATATAACGTATCACACTGTTCCATAGTTCCTGGTCTATGTGTTACCGCAATAAATTGAGATTGACCACGATAATGAGATAAATAACGAGCAAAACGCTCAACATTTGCCTGGTCTAATGCAGCTTCTACCTCATCAAAGATACATAAAGGCATTGTACGAGCCTTTAATATCGCAAACAATACACTAATCGCAATCAAAGCTTTTTCTCCACCCGAGAATGTCTGGATATTTTTAACCATTTTTCCAGGAGGCTGAACATCAATATCAATACCCGTATTCAATACGTCTTCTGGATCCACCATAGAAAGACTAGCACGTCCTCCACCAAACATAGCCTTGAATACGCCATCTAGTTCAGCATTAATTTTATTAAACATCTCAGTAAATTGACTGATCATTGTCTTATCCATCTCATCAATAGCTGCCAATATTTGTTGACTTGCCTTTTCTAAATCTTCTTTTTGGCTTGTCATAAAATCAAAACGTTCTTTGACTTCTTTATATTCGTTTGGTGCATCCAAATTCACATTTCCCAAACGAGAAATTGCTTGACGAAGTTGAATAACTTCTTCTTTAGCACTTTCGAGTTCGACATCTTCTTTTTTAGTTAACGCGTACTCATATGTCATTTCATAATCTGTGCTTAAGCGATTCAATGCGTTCTCTAACTGCGTTTTGATTTTCACAACTTCCATTTCATAGTTATGGATCTGCGATTGTTTAGAACTCATTTCTCTACGAACTAAACGAATCTGATTTTCAAGTTGTTCTGCTTCATTTCCTTTATCAAAACGAGTCTGACGCAAGCTTTGAATCTCTAGAGACAATGAATCCAATACAGCATGCATCTTAGACATTTGTACAACAAGATCATCTTGTGCTAATTCACCACTATCTTCAATATCTACACCTAACTCCTGATATTCAGCTAAAATCGAATCATATTTTGCCTTTTTAGTCGCACAAATATTTTCTAGCTTAGCCAATTCAATCTGTAAAGTTACAATCGCATCGTTTTCTTTTTGAAGTTTCTGCGTAAGAATCTCTGTTTCATCCAAACAATTGTCGGCTTTGATTTTTTGCCCCTCGATTTTTGAATTGATTGTTTCTAATTCCTGTCGCATTGTGACTGGTGTACTTTGATTCTTCGTAACACCACCCGTCATGCTACCACCTGTATGTACGATATCACCATCTAGGGTAACAATTTTATATGCATAACGTAATCGTTTCGCAGTTTCATTCGCATTCTGCAATGTATCCACCACAATCACATTACCAAGCAATCGTTCTTTAACTGGATCAAAGATCTCTTTACAGTCAACACATTCACTCGCAAAGCCTAAAAAGCCTGGACTTGTTGAAGCAATCGTGATCACTTGTTCATTCATTTTTCTAGGATGACATACACTTAATGGTAAGAAAGTTGCACGTCCACTACGGTTTCGTTTCAAGAATGAAATGGCATTTCTTGCATCTGCCTCATTTTTAGTGATGATTTGATAGATACTTCCACCTAATGCTGCATTTACCGCCAATGCTTTATCGGCATGTGCAATCAACAATTCACTGACAACTCCATAAACACCAGATAAAGAGTTTTTTGTCTGCATTACAGAACGCACACCTTGTTGATGTGCAAAAGGCTGCTTCATCATATTTTCCAATACTTGTCTACGATTTTGTAGCTGTATCAATATATTGTTTGCCTTATCCGATTCATAACGAGCCTTAGAAATTTTTGTTTTCAAATCATTCACAATATTACGACGGTTATTTAAATCTTGTTGCGCCTGCATTAAACGCTGATGACGATCCTGATATTCGAATCGTGCTTCTTCAAGCATAGCCTGCAATTCTTTTTGACGAGCTTGTTTATCCGCTACCTGCAACATATACTTACGCTTTTCATCCTGCTCGATTTTACGTCTTTCAAGCTGATAATTTTCTTCCATCGCTTTTGTGTATTTTCCTTGAAGCTCATTGATTTGTTTATCTAGAGCATACATTTCTTTTCGAATGCTTTCTAAGCGATTTTCCTGCTTTAAAAGCTCCGCATTTTCTGATGTATGCATAGCTTGCATATCAAACAATTCTTTATTGATCTGATTGATTTTATCATTATATTGATCAATATCCTCAACCAATACACTAATTTCAATTTTAGAAAGTTTATCTCTTAAAGAAATATATTTTTCTGCCTTTTTAGCTTGTTTTTCCAAAGGTCCAATTTGTCTTTCAAGCTCATCTAGAATATCCTGCAAACGATCTAGATTTTCTTTTGTCTGCTCTAATTTAGACAATGACACCTTTTTTCTCTTTTTATACTTTGCGACACCCGCAGCTTCCTCAAATAAAGAACGTCTATCTTCTGGCTTGGCATCCGCAAAAGAAGAAATATTTCCCTGCGTAATAATACTTAAGGAATCTTTTCCTAATCCTGTATCCATGACTAAATCATTAATATCTTTTAATCGGCATGGTGTTTTATTTATAAAATAACTTGCTTCATTATTGGCACGTAAAATTTGTCGTGTTATTTCGATTTCATCAAAATCCGAATCAAAAACACGTGTTGAATTGTCAAATACCAATGTAACGCGTGCCATGTTTACAGGTTTTCTATATTCACTTCCTGAGAAGATAATATCTGACATATTAGTACCTGAACGAAGTGATTTAACACTCTGTTCACCTAGTACCCAACGAATGGCATCATTCACATTACTTTTACCACATCCGTTTGGTCCTACAATGCCTGTAATATCTTGATCAAATTGAATCACTGTTTTATCTGCAAAGCTTTTAAAGCCTTGTAATTCAATACGTTTTAAAAACATCAAGACCCTCCACTCTAACTAGTGTATTATATCAAAAAAATCACATAAAATATATCTAGTATCATTTTCTAGATTGTATATTATTTATTATTATATTATAGTATGTGTATGAACAAGAAAGATAGTATGCGGTATGTTTATCCACTTTGTTTTGGTGAAGAAGTAGGAAACTGTATCACACATGGAGTTATGGCACTTTTGATTCTATTTGCACTTCCATACTATAGTGTTCGTGCTTATTTACAAGGCGGAGTAATCAAAACACTTGGAACAGCAGTATTCTTGATTTGTCTGCTCTTTATGTTTACAGGGTCTTGTCTTTACCACAGCATGCCGCATGAAACAACACACAAATATGTATTTAGAAAATTAGATCACATCATGATCTTATTGGCTATCGCAGGTACTTATACGCCCATTTGTCTAAATCTTATGAACAACTGGAAAGGATATACAATTTTAGCTATCGAATGGGTTATGGTAATTGCTGGAATCTTATTGAAATCGATTGCGACGAAAAGTTATCCTAAACTTTCAATGGTAATCTATATGGTCATGGGTTGGTTAGCTATCTTTATCTTACCTACGCTAATCAAAGAAACTCAACCTATATTTATCATTTTGATTGCCTTAGGTGGTTTTATGTACACCATGGGTACTTTCTTTTATTCAAAACCACAAAAAAGATATTTTCATTTTGTATGGCATATCTTCATCATTTTAGCTAGTATTTGTCACTTATTAGCTATTCTTTATTTTATGTAAAAAGAACCTATATCTTGGATTTTCCAAAATATAGGTTCTTTTTTTAAAACAATCGTATGATATCATTATATGTCGCGTATAAAAACAGCAACATCAAGAGTACAAAACTTGCCATGATGATATTTTCTACTACTTTTGTAGAAACTTTTCGACCAATTAGTTTTTCAATCAATAAAATCAAGATTCTTCCGCCATCAAGTGCTGGAATGGGAATAGCATTAAAGATTCCAATATTTAATGAAATCATCGCAAACAAACTAAAATACATGTCCAATCCATATTGTACAGATTTGCTAGTGACATTTAAAATGCCAACGGGACCCGATAAGTTTTCTAATCCCTGTCCGTGAATGATCATATTCAAAGATTTAAATATAGTTATTGCACTATCCCAGGTATTTTGACAGCCAATCCATAAAGATTGATACCAAGGAATCTTCTTCGCATATGCAATCGCCTTATAGCCAAGTGTATAGCCTTCTATATCTTTATCATAAGATGGAGTTAGTGTAGTTTCAAATGTTGTGCCATCACGCTTTATAGTTAATGTCAATGTATCATGATGATATTGAATAAACTCTAAAATTTCATTTTGTGTTTTAGGTTGAATACTGTTTCCATCTTCACTTTGAACTTTAACGATGTGATCATCTTTTTCTAGACCTGCTTTTTGTGCCACAGAGTCCTCTTCGACTACATAGACAACTGGTTTTGCATCTTCTATTACATAGCCTTGAGCTAGGGCCACACCCATATATATGATCCATGCCAATAAAATATTCATCACAATACCAGCCATCATGATGCAGACTTGTTTCCATTTTTCAATACCGTTTAAGCGTCTATTTTCCGGAACATCCTTTAGCCAGCTATCTTCTTCACTTTGTGAGCCATCTTCTTCACCAGCCATCATTACATAGCCGCCAAAAGGAATGGCGCGAATTGAAAAAGCAGTCTCTTTTCCTTGTTTTTGATAAAGACATGGTCCCATACCAATAGAAAATTCTTTACAGTAAACCCCAAAATGTTTAGCAACTAAAAAATGTCCTAACTCATGTAAAATGACAATCACGCTTAGCATCACGACAAATGCTATTATACCAATAATAAAATCCATTCTATTCCCCCTTAGAGAATGATTGTATATAAAACATTAAATACCATGATATTCAATAATAGTGAATCCACACGATCTAAAACGCCACCATGCCCTGGTAAAAGATTAGAGAAGTCTTTTACAGCAAAATAACGTTTAATAGCACTAAAGCACAAATCTCCAAGTTCTGCAGTAATAGGGCATACTAAACATAAGAACGTATTCAAAACTGGGTTTAAGTTTGATACGTAGCTAAAACTAACCACAAAGCTTAATGCAAAACCAAATACAATTCCTCCTACAAAACCTTCCCAACTCTTTTTAGGTGAGATTCTAGGATTCATTTTGTGCTTTCCAATAGCTCGACCCACAAAATAAGCTCCCGTATCACTTCCGTATGTTGCAAAAACAATCGTCCATAGGTACTGATGAACGTTTGCGATTTGTCCTACCGCATGATATACGAGGGAGAAAATTATAACGTATGAAATACACACAAAGGCATCTATGATTGAGAAGTTTTCAACAAAAACAACAAGACTCCATAAAAATACAACAATCAGTGTCATCACAACGAAAAAGTATTTATCCGGTAAAACTCTTGTTAAAACGACAGCTAAAGCACTGAGTGGAAGAACATATTTAGGCCAGTTTTTAAAATCTGGCTGAATATGCATCCATTCATATGCACCTGTACAAACAATAAATAAGGCAAGAGCTTCTAACCAATATCCTCCAAAAGCTACCGGTAGTGCTACAACAAGAATGATACCAATGGCGGTAATTATTCTTTGTTTCATGAAGTTAAGCCTCCAAACCTGCGATCTCTTGAAGCAAATTCGTCTAGACAATCTTTTAATTCTTTTTCATCAAAATCAGGCCATGTGACTGGTGTAAAAATCAATTCCGTATAGGCGAGTTGCCACAACAAATAATTCGAAATACGAAGTTCTCCACTTGTACGAATCATCAGATCAATGTCTTCTGGTACAAATAAATATTTTGAGAACTCTTCCTCAGTTAAATCGTTTTCACGTTTACCTTGAGCAACCTCATCCGCATATTTTTTCATACCAAGTAACATTTCTCTTCGCGAACCGTAATTAATGGCTAAGCATAATTCTAATCCAGTATTATCCTTAGTCATATTTACAGCCTTATTAATTACATTTTGTGTTGCTTGTGGGAATTTTTCTAATTCACCGGCAAAAGTTACACGAATGTTCTTTTCCATCAATTCATTAATATATTTATTAAAGAATAGTCCTGGTAATTTACATAAATAGGAAACTTCATCTTCTGGTCTTTTCCAGTTTTCTGTTGAAAAAGCATATAGAATCAATTTTTGAATTCCCATATCTTGTGCAGCTAGAGCCACAGTACGAATTGTATCCGCACCCTTTTTGTGTCCTGCCGTTCTTGGTAAGCCTCTTTTTTTTGCCCAACGACCGTTACCATCCATAATTATAGCTACTGTTTTTGGTGCCATAAAAACCTCCTTTTTAAAAAAGTCCAAATCAAGTTTGGACTTAGACATTTAATATTTCTTTTTTCTTTGCTTCACAAATTGAATCAACATCTTTAATATATTTGTCTGTTAATTTTTGTGATTCTTCTAATGTTTGTTTTTGTTCGTCTTCTGGAAGTTCTTTATCTTTTTTAATAGCATCGTTCGCATCACGACGTACGTTACGAATCGCAATCTTAGCTTCTTCACCATATTTTTGTGCATCTTTAGCTAATTCTTTACGACGATCTTCAGTTAATTGAGGAACTTGAATACGAATGACATCTGCTTCTGCTTGAGGATTCAATCCTAAGTTAGCAGCTTGAATTGCGTGTGCAATATCTTTAATGATTGAACGATCATAAGGTTTAATAACAAGTTGTGTACCTTCAACAACAGAAATCTGTGCCATCTGGTTGATTGGTGTCATTGCACCATAATATTCAACTTGTACACGTTCTAACATTTGCCCACTGGCACGTCCAGTACGGATATGACGAAGATTTGATTCTAAATTATCAATAACACCCATCATTTTTTCTTCTGCATTTAATAAAATATCACTCATTTTAATTCTCCTTATTTCTTTTTAGTGATTGTTGTACCGTTAACTTCACGGCGAACTGCTTTGACAATATTACCAGGTTCATTCATATTGAAAACAACTAAATCAATATCATTATCCATGCACATACTAATAGCTGTTGAGTCCATGACTTGTAATCCCTCGTTTAATACGTCCATATAATTTAGTGTGTCGTATTTCTTAGCATTTGGATTTTTCTTTGGATCTGAATCATAAACCCCATCAACACCATTTTTTGCCATCAAGATAACATCTGCATTAATTTCAGATGCACGTAATGCTGCCGTTGTGTCTGTTGAGAAGTATGGAGAACCTGTACCAGCTCCAAAAATAACGATTCTTCCTTTTTCCAAGTGACGTAAAGCACGTCTTAAGATGAATGGTTCTGCAACCTTTTGCATTTCAACAGCTGTCTGTACTCGTGTTTGAACGCCTTCTTGTTCTAATGCATTTTGAACAGCTAAAGCGTTGATTACAGTACCTAACATACCCATATAATCGGCTTGAGCACGGTTCATTCCCATTTCAGCCATCATCTTACCACGGATGAAGTTACCACCACCGACAACAATTGCTAATTCTACCCCTAATTTTTGTACTTCTTTTAACTCTTTTGCCAATCTTTTTAAGATTTCTGGATCAAAAGCAGCTTCAGGGCTAGACAAAGCTTCGCCACTTAATTTTAATAAAACACGTTTATACATAATATTGCTCCTTATTGAATTGTCACAACAATTATACACTATATTACGCTATTTAAAAAGAAAAACCCTTGGAATTTCCAAGGGTTTTAAAGTAAAAGATAAATTACTTAGCCATTTGAGCAGCAACTTCTTCAGCAAAGTTTTCTTCGCGTTTTTCGATACCTTCACCAGTTTGGAAACGTACGAAAGTTACTACTTCAGCTTTGTTGTCTTTCAAGAATTGAGAAACCTTAGTTTTAGGTTCTAAGAAATATTCTTGATCTAATAAGCATTGGTCTTTAAAGTGTTTGTCAACTTTTCCTTTTAAGATTCCTGCCAATACTTTTTCTGGCTTGTTAGCCATGCTAGGATCAGCCTTCATCATTTGTAATTGAAGTTCACGTTCGTGTTCAACTTCTTCACCTGGTACTTCAGCTTGAGATACATATTTTGGAGCCATACTAGCAACTTGCATTGCTAAGTTTTTAGCTACAGTAGCATCTTGAGTTCCTTTAACAACTACAACAGCAGAAATTGATCCACCCATGTGCATGTATGAACCGAAGATTTCATCATCTGCTTTTTCAACAACAGCAACACGACGGAAAGAAATCTTTTCTCCGATAGTAGCTGTAGCGTTGATGATTAAATCATTGATAGTTCCTTCAGCAGTTTGAACATTTAAAGCTTCTTCAGTTGTAGCAGGTTTGTTTGCAAGAATTGCTTCTTGTAAAGTATCCATTAAACCTAAGAATTGTTCGTTCTTACTTACGAAGTCTGTTTCTGAGTTAACTTCGAATAATACAGCAGTGTTTCCACTAACAGCAACACGAGTTAAACCTTCAGCAGCGATACGTCCTTCTTTTTTAGCAGATTTTGCGATTCCTTTTTCACGTAACCAGTCAACAGCTTTTGCAATGTCACCTTCACATTCAGTTAAGGCTTTTTTGCAATCCATCATACCAGCACCTGTTTTTTCACGTAATTCTTTTACTTGAGCAGCAGTGATAGCCATTTTAGCATCCTCCTATATTTTTTTATTATTCAGCAGCTTTTGCTTCTTCAGCTTTTGCAGCTGGTTTTACGTCATCATTTTTCTTATTGAAAGGACGACGGTTTTTACGTTCTAAGTTACGTTTTCTACGTTCTTCATTTCTTTGACGGCGACGACGTTCGTTTTCAGCGATTTGTGCTTCAACATTTTTGATTACGTCTTCCATAGTTACATCATCTTCAGTTTCTTCTAAGTAAGCCATTTCTAATAGACCACCCTTAGCATCAACGATAGCGTCTGCTAAGATTGTTGTAACTAATTTGATTGAGCGAACTGCATCATCATTAGAAGCGATTGCAAAATCAGCATCTTCTGGATCACAGTTTGTATCTAACATAGCGAATACAGGGATTCCTAATTTTTTAGCTTCAGCGATTGCATTGTGTTCTTCTTTTGGGTCAATAACAACTAATGCATCTGGAAGTTTCTTCATTTCTTTGATTCCACCTAAAGAACCTTCCAATTTAGCTTTTTCTTTATGTAAGTTAGCTTGTTCTTTCTTAGTGTAAACTTCGATTTTTCCGCTAGCTTCCATTTCTTCGATTTCTACTAAACGTTTAATACGTTTTTGGATTGTACGGAAGTTTGTTAATAAACCACCTAACCAACGTTTGTTAACGTAGAAAGATCCTGAACGTAAAGCTTGTTCTTCAACAACTTCTGCAGCTTGTTTCTTTGTTCCTACGAACAATACTTTTCCTCCACGTTCACTAATTGCTTTTAATTCATTGTAAGCAGCTTCGATTTGTGCTTGAGTTTGGTTTAAATCTACGATATAAACCCCGTTGCGACTTGTGTAGATGAATGGTTTCATCTTTGGGTTCCAACGGCGAGTCTGGTGACCAAAGTGAACACCGTTCTCTAACATTTTCTTCATTGATACGATTGACATAATAGTCCTACCTTTCCGTTTCTCCTCCATCATTTCAGACGCATGCAACACTGATGTGCACGGGCAAACGAATCCATGATGTGTGTTATAAGCGCAATCACGCGCTTTTACATTATAGCAATAACCTTTTTAACTTGCAAGTTGTTATTTTTCAAAAGGATGCGCTTTTTTATAAGCCTTCACTAACTGTGCTGTAGTTACATGCGTATAAATTTGTGTTGTTGATAAAGATGAATGTCCTAGTAACTCTTGAACAACACGAATATCCGCTCCATTATCTAATAAATGTGTCGCAAAACTATGTCTCAACATATGTGGATGCAATTTCATATGCATTCCAATGGCTTTGGCATGTTTATCCATTAAATACTGAATACCACGAGAAGTTAATTGTTTACCTCTTAAATTCACAAATACATGATCATCCACTGCATATTTTGACCAAAAACTATTTTTATATTCCAACAATTCTTTTTCAAAACCTTGGTAAAAAGGTACAATACGATCTTTATCCCCTTTACCTCGAATATGCACGATTCGATTGTTTAAATCAATTTGATTCCATTCCAAAGAAACACATTCACTAACACGTAATCCACATGCATACATCATCGTAAATAATATGCGATCGCGATATTGATCTTCTTTGGCGTCATTATAAGAATTTAAAAATTCCTGAATTTCTTCTACAAATAAAAAATCTGGAATTTGTTTTGACTTCTTTGGTGTCTGTATCCCTAATAAAGGATTTTCATTGATACCCATATACTCTGCCAAATACGCATAGAAAGAACGATATACACTCATTTTACGTGCAATCGAACTTGATTTTAAATGATCCAATGTGGCTAGAAAATTCATAAAAGTCAATCTGTCACACAATTCAAAAGAATCCATAGATTGACTTAATAAATATTCTTTATATTGGTTCAAATCATTTTTATACGATTCGATAGTTTTATCTGATTGCGTATTCTTTCGATATATATATTTTAGAAAACGATCAATCAACTCATCCATTGACTTGTTCCTGGATTTCTTGAATACGAGAAAGTGCCTGAGCAGCAAATTTTTCTTTACGCTCGTGTTTCTTACATTTTTCGTTTAGATGCATAATGCCAAAGTTTGCATTCATTGGCTGGAAATGTTTTGGATCACAATGTGTAATATAGTATGCTTGTGAGCCCATCACACAAGTATTTCCAAAACAAATTGGTTCTTTACCTTGCATATACAACGACATATTGATTCCGGCAATCAATCCGGATGCACAAGATTCAACATAGCCTTCAACTCCGGTTAATTGTCCGGCAAAGAATAAATCATCACGTTTCTTTGATTGATATGTTTCTTTTAAAACAATTGGACTTGATAAATAAGAATTTCGATGCATAACACCATAACGAGTAATTTTCAAATTTTCTAATCCAGGAATCAAAGCGAAAACTCTTCTTTGTTCAGGCCAAGTTAAATGTGTCTGGAAACCAACAATATTGTACATACTTGCAGCTACATTATCTTGGCGTAACTGAACTACGGCAACGGGATGTGAATCCTTGTCTTTTTCCAATCCCACCGGCTTTAATGGCCCAAACAACATAGTCTTCTTTCCACGTCGTGCCATTTCCTCAATGGGCATACAACCTTCAAAATATGTTTCTTTTTCAAAATCGTGCAAATTCACACATTCTGCATGAATCAATGCATCATAGAATGCTTCAAATTCATCCGCATTCATCGGACAGTTGATATAACTTGCTTCACCTTTGTCATAGCGAGACTTATAGTAGGCTTTACTAAAATCAATCGAATCCTTTTCAATAATAGGTGCTGCTGCATCATAGAAATGGAAAGTATCTTCAGAAGTGAAATCATGTATAGCCTTCGCTAGAGAATCACTTGTCAAAGGTCCTGTTGCGATAATGCATGGTCCTTCTGGTAAAGCTGTCATTTCTTCATTGACAACGTCGACCAATGGATGATTTTTGATTGTATCAGTAATATATTGTGAAAAAGTCTCACGATCAACTGCCAACGCACTTCCAGCTGGTACAGCATGCATATCTGCTGATTTCATAATCAATGAATCCATTTGGCGTAATTCCTCTTTTAAAATACCTACCGCATTATTCATCGCATTGGATCGAAGTGAATTCGAACACACAAGTTCCGCAAATTGATCTGTATGAAAGGCTGGACTTTCCTTTTTAGGACGCATTTCAATCAATCGAACCGGAATATTTCTTTTTACGAGCTGCCATGTTGCCTCACACCCGGCAAGTCCTGCTCCTACAACCGTAACTTGTTCCATTATTTATCTTCCTCTGTTTTCTTAGGTACTTTTTTTATATAGTGACATTTTGGATAATTTGAACAACCAATGAAAGTTGTCCCAAAACGTGATTTTCTTCTGACAAGCTCATGTCCACACTCCGGACACATTTCACCTGTTGGCTCAGGTTTCGCCTTCTTTTTCAAAGATTCGATAGTTTTGCATTCCGGATAATTTGAACATGCCCAGAACTGGCCATAACGCCCTCTTTTAATCACCATCTTAGCTCCGCAGTTCGGACAGATTTTTTCTTCTTTTGCCTCTTCTGGAAGTTCTTCTTCATCATTTTCAGTGTAGCGACATGTTGGAAAGTTAATACAAGAAATAAACTTACCAAAACGACCATTACGATAAACAAGCTCTCCACCACATTCAGGGCAAGTACGTCCTACACGTTCTAATTCCTTCTTTGGCATTTTTTCATAGGCATCTTCTACAAGTGGAGCAAATTTATCATAGAATTTGTGCATGTAAGATACAGAGTCCTCGTTTCCTTCGGCAATTTCATCCAAAGTTTTTTCCATATCTGCCGTATATTCTACGTTAATGACACTTGAGAAATACTGTTGTAGTTTTTCATTTGTCAAAATCCCCTGCTCACTAGGAATAAATACCTTCGTCTTTGAAGTTTCACTTGCCTTTTCTAATGAGGCATAGCCGCGTTTTTGTAAGGTATCAATAATTGTCGCATATGTACTTGGACGACCAATTGACTTTTCTTCAAGATCTTTAATCAGACGTGCTTCTGTATAACGTGCTGGTGGTTCTGTAAAGTGCTGCTTTGAAGTTGGAGTTACATTTTTTAAAACTTCATTTTCTTCCAACTTAGGAAGTAAAGCATCACTTTGTTTTTCATATTTAGAATATACTTTGTAGTAACCATCAAAAGTCATAGTTTGTCCGCTTGCACTAAATTCTAAATCGTTGTTTGTGATTTTAACACTCGTCACATCATATACGGCATCTTTCATTAAGGATGCCAAAGTACGCGCATAAATTAGTGAATACAAACGATATTGATCATTCGTTAAATGGTCTTTGATGGATTCGGGTGTACGATTAATGTTTGTTGGTCGAATGGCTTCATGTGCGTCCTGCGTATTTTTACCATTCTTTTGATGTACATGTCCAACATATTCTTTACCATATGTATTTGTGATGAATTTCTTGGCATCTGAAACAAAAATATCAGATAAACGTGTTGAGTCCGAACGCATATACGTGATCAAACCTTCCATATTTCCGCCTAGATCAATACCTTCATACATTTTTTGAGCTACACTCATTGTCTTCTTTGCACCAAATCCTAATTTTGTACTGGCTTCCTGCTGCATAGTCGATGTTGTAAATGGAAGTTTAGGTTGTTTCTTTTTCTGTTTTTTAGAAATCGATGAAACAATATATTCTCCATTGCACCTTTCCAAAAGTGCTTTAGCTTCTTCTTCATCTTTGATTTTAGGCTTTTTACCTTCAACCTTCACTAAATCTGCTTCAAATGCTTTATTCTGCTTTTTACATTGTGCATGAATCGTCCAATACTCTTCTTGTTTAAACGCCTTGATTTCATTTTCACGATCAACAATCAATTTCAACGCCACAGATTGCACACGTCCTGCAGATTTAGACTGGATTTTATTCTGCAGCAATTTGCTGAGTTTAAACCCAATAATTCGATCTAACATACGACGTGTTTCTTGTGATTTCACAAGGTCCATATCAATTTTTCTTGGTGCTTTCATAGCTTCAAGAATTGCAGGCTTCGTGATTTCATGGAAAACTATACGATTATTGTCTTCTGTATTTAAATCTAATACACGTGCTAAATGCCATGCGATTGCTTCTCCTTCACGGTCCGGGTCACTGGCAAGATAGATATCTTGTGCTTTAGAAGCGTACTCTTTTAATTCTTTCACTACTTCTTTTTTCTCTTTGCTAATTTTATATTTAGGTTCGAAATCATGATCTACATCAATTCCTAAACCTTCTTTTCCGCTTGTCGCCAAATCACATACATGGCCTTTGCTGGAAACAACTCTGTATTCTTTTCCTAAATATTTTTCAATCGTCTTCGATTTGGAAGGCGACTCCACAATAACTAAATGTTTTTTCATTTGTTTCCCCCATATTCACGCTATATAAAACATTAAAAATTTCAATTTGTCAATCCTCAGATATCATCAATGTCTTTTATATCCACCAAAATATTGGCTCCATTACTAATCAAGTAGTTACATCCTTGATACTTTTCATCTTGAAAAGCTGTAGGCACACAATAAATAGGAACACTCAATTCGAGACATTCATTCACAGTAATCATTGTTCCACTTTTATAGGTTGCCTCAATCACAACTAAATTGCTGCTTAAAGCGGCAATCAAGCGATTACGCCATGGAAAGTGATAAGCCAAAGGCTTCACATGCATGGGATATTCACTAATGATCAATCCACTTTTTTTCATCCTTTCAAATAAAAACGTGTTTTCCTTTGGATAAATCACATTGATCCCACAACCAAGCACACCAATTGTTTTTGATGCATTCAAATGGGCCCTGGCATCAATACCTTTGGCAAGCCCAGATACAATGACGTACCTTGATTGGAGTCTTTGTACGATTGTATCCGTATTTTGCAGTGCCTGCACTGAACAGTTTCTAGCTCCTACTATACCTACACCTTTTTCTTTCAACAAACAAACATTACCCTGATAAAAAATAATCCATGGCGGATATCTTAAATGTTTAAATGCTTCAGGATACATCTCATCAACGATTGTAAGATAAGGATATGGATATGCAATGATGGAATAGTTTTCATGTGCCTTTATCGCATTGCCAATTTTCTTCCAATCTCCATCATATTGGATGGCATACCATAAAATAGCTTCTCTTTTTATTCTCATATACTCATATACGAAAAAAAAGAGACTTTTAACTAAAAAAGTCTAATTTCTTCAAGTTTTTTTACAGGACCATAACTTCTTCGATAGAAATCCTGTAATCCATACTTGTTTAAAGCTTCAATATGCGCTTTTGTCGGATATCCTTTATGTTTGGCTAAACCATACTGTGGATACATTTCATCCAACTTTTTCATCCAGCGATCACGCGTAACTTTCGCTAAAATACTTGCCGCCGCAATAGACAATGATTTTTGATCTCCCTTCACAATAGCTTGATAAGGTTTATCAATATCTGGTAATGGCATCGCATCACTCAACACAAAATCACATTGTGCTTTATTGGCAATTTCCATCATAGCTTCTTGAGTTGCACGATAGATATTTTTCCTATCAATCGTCTTTTCATCTACAACTAAAATTTGATAGTACAAAGCATCCTGAATAATTATTTTAAACAACTTTTCTCGCTTTTTTTCACTCAATTTTTTAGAATCATCAATTAACACATTTTGATATCCCTTTGGAAAGATAACTCCTGCTACCATCAATGGACCGGCAATAGGGCCTCGCCCTGCTTCGTCCATACCAAGTACACTTTGATTTTGATCCCAGTAATCATGCTCCAAAGGTCTATCCAACATGTGGTTTCTCCCAAGTAATCAAGCCACACTTATTTTCACGGATATCTTTGACAAAACTTAACATCAAACGATTTTCATCAATTTCACCCTTTAATAAATAACCACGTTTTATGGCGATATTCTGTAATGTTTCATAAGGCGTATCCACAATCTTGACATGATATACTGTATCAAAGATTTCAGGTTTTTCCTGCATTAAATATTCACACGCAAATAATGCCAAATCGTCCATATTTACAACTTGATCTTTTACTGAACCCAATAGAGCAAGTTTTAGACCTACTTGTTGATCTTCAAATTTTGGCCATAATACACCCGGCGTATCTAATAGCTCAAGTGTTTGACCTACCTTAATCCATTGAAGACTCTTTGTCACGCCTGGACGATCTCCAGTTTGAGCCGCTTTACGTTTCGCAAACGTATTAATAAATGTGCTTTTACCTACGTTAGGAATTCCACACACCATGGCACGCAAAGCTCTAGGCTTCATTCCTCTACGTTTTTGTTTTTCAATTAAATTGATACATAATTCATTCGATGCCTTAATCAATTGTTTTGAGAAATTTTCATGAATAAAATCCAATGCTAATACTTTTTGATTCTCTGTTTCTAAGGCATTTACCCATTGTTTGGTAAGTTCTTTATCAGCCTTATCTTTTTTTGACAAAAGAATCAAACGCGGTTTATTTTGAATCAATTGATCCAACATTGGATTTTTACTGGCATCTGGCATTCTTGCATCACGAATCTCAATCACAAAATCAACTTTTTTTAAATTCTCTTCCATTTGCCTTTTGGCCTTGGTCATATGACCTGGAAACCATTGTACGTTTGCCACTAATCTTTCACTCCTATATCTGAAATTGGTAACAAGACTAACATCTTCTTGGCAAAGATCTGTGATTTCTTAACAGGGCCTACATAGCGTGAATCTTTAGAATAAGGACGATTATCCCCCATTACGTAATATTCGTCATCTTTTAATTTCACTTCTTCAAAATCCACAACATTCGTATTATCGGCATCTGGTACTTTATTAAAGTAACCAAATTTATCTACCAATGATTGACGATAGTCCGGATCTATATATTTAGTCTCATCCAATACTTTTCCATTAATATATACAACATCATTTACACAGCTTACTGTATCACCTGGTAAACCTATTACACGTTTTACCCAATGTGTTTTCTGTCCCTCTTCTTCCATGGTTACAACGACTATATCCCCTCGTTCTACACCATTCAATAATACGCCTCCAACATTGGTGAATCCAAATTCACCATCTTTCAATGTTGGATACATACTTCTTCCATCTACACGAACTGGGTGAGCAACAAAGTTCACAAACAATAAAATTACGATTGCACTTACTACAAATACTTTTATGAATCCAAGTATATCTTCTAGTAAAGTACGTTCGTCATCCTCATTGTACCTTAGTTCGTTTTTCTTTGAATTCTTCATATAATCTCTAACCCCCTAAATGTTATAAATCTATTATAAAGCTATTTAGAAAAAAAAGCCTGAAAATCAGACTTTTTTTTAACAATTAACGAACTTCTTTTAAACGAGCAGCTTTACCCGAACGGTTACGTAAGTAAGATAACTTGTTACGACGTACTTTACCGTGACGAACTACTTCAATGTGGTCAATGATTGGTGAGTGTAAAGGGAATTTACGTTCAACACCAATTTGGTTAGAAATCTTACGAACTGTGAATGTTTCAGAGATTCCTCCACCTGCACGTTCAATTACAACACCTTCAAATACCTGGATACGGCTCTTGTCCCCTTCTTTGATTTTAACGTGAACACGAACAGTACTTCCAGAACGGAATGCTGGAATATCAGTCTTCAATTGTGATTTTGTTACTTCATTAACTAATCCTAAGTTCATTTTCTTTTCTCCTTCTTTTCTAATATTTGGTTATCAGTTCATTCACACAATGTGCCAGCGGAACTACCTATGCGTAAACGCCCATTAATATTACCATGACAATAGATTTTGCGCAAGAATTATTTTTTGATTTTTAATACTGAATCGACTACTTTTTGATCTTCTTTATTTAAATTTAAATTTTCTAATAAATCCGGACGATACATCGCTGTTCTTTTTAAAGACTCTTCATGTCTATACTTCTTGATGTTCGCATGATGACCACTCAATAATACATCTGGAACTCTTTTTCCATCATAGATTTCTGGCCTAGTATATTGAGGATATTCTAAAAGTCCATTTGAGAAAGAATCATCATCACTGGAATCTTGGCGAATAACACCCGGTAAAATACGTAATATGCAATCGCACATGACCATACATGCACTTTCACCACCAGTTAATACAAAGTCCCCTAAAGACATTTGAATATCTACATAATCACGAATTCGTTCATCAAATCCTTCATAGTGACCACAAATAAAAATTAAATGTTCCTTTAAAGATAATTCCTTTGCGATGGATTGATTAAATGTCTTACCTTGAGGTGTCAATAAAATCACTGTACTATTTTCTGTACGAATGGATTCTAATGCATCTAATATAGGTTGACACATTAATACCATTCCCGCACCACCACCATATGGTGTATCATCCACGTGGCCATGTTTTTCTTTTGTGAACTGACGAAAATCGATGGTTTCAAACTCAAATAAATCTTTTTCTTTGGCACGCTTTAAAATACTTGTTGTCATTAAAGGTTCAAAGTATTCTGGAAATAATGTTAATACAGATATTTTCATCGTAAGCCTTCCATTTCACGAATTGTGATTTCATGAGCTTCTTTGTTCACATCAACAATAAATGCAGGTACAAAAGGCAATAAGAAACTGTTTCCTCTTGATTTTACGCGAAGTACTAGATTGGCACCTGTTTCTAAAATATCTACAACTTCTCCAAGTTTTTCTTTTTCTTCATTATAAACCGTACAATGCATTAATTCATGATAATAATATTGACCTTCTTCAAGTTCAGGTAAATCCTCTTGGGCAATAAATAAATTTTTTGTTTTCAATTGTTCTGCTTTTTCAATTGAATCAACACCTTCAAAATAACAATAGCCAAAACCCTTTTGTTCGCGATAACGCACAACGGTTAATGTACGACCATCTTCTAAATGTAATACTCTACCTTTTTCAAAACGATGCTGCGGATCATCTGTCACAAGATACATTTTACATTCACCCTTAAGTCCATGCGTATTAATGATTTGAGCTACTTTTATCATATGTTCCTCCTAAAAAAATCAGGATGTGAAATCACATCCTAATACGCTTCAAATTTTACTGAAATTCTTTTGTGTACATCACGCGCCGCAATAGACATCATTTGACGAATACTGCTAGCCATAATACCCTTACGGCCAATTAAGCGTGCAACATCTTCGCTGTTGGCATATACATACAATAAAATTTCATTATCATTTGTAGTTGCCATTGTTTTTACAGATAATGCTTTTTGATCATCTACAAGTGGTAAACAAATGTCTAATAATGTTTTTTCTAAATCAATCATTATTTTGAACTTTTCGCTTCGTGCATTTCTTTTAAAACACCTTCGTGTGATAAAATTGAACGAACTGTATCAGTTGGTTGTGCACCGTTGCTTAACCATTTCTTTGCTAATTCTTTGTCTAAAGTTACTTTTTCTTCAGCTTTAGTTGGGTTGTAAGTACCGATTTGTTCGATAAAACGACCATCACGAGGACTACGTGAATCAGCAGCTACTATACGGTAGAAAGGAGCTCCCTTTTTACCCATTCTTTTTAAACGTAATTTAACCATATTTAAATTCCTACCTTTTCTAATTTATTAAAGCTCATAAAGAATAACATGAATAAAAAGATGTGTCAAGTATTTTTACTTTACACCTTAATTTTTTTTATTTTTTCTTCTTTTTCTTTTTCGGTTTCTGTTTTTTACTACCAGAATGCTTTGACATTCCAGGCATTCCGCCTCCACGCTGCATATTCTGTAGTGCAGACATATCAGGAAGTTTTGCCTTACCGCTCATCATCTTTGTCATCATTTGCATCTGTTCTAATTGATTAATCAAACGATTAACATCCATGACTTTAACTCCTGCACCCTTGGCAATACGATTCTTTCTTGATGCTTTTAAACATGATGGATTTTCACGTTCATATTCTGTCATCGATAAAATAATGGCTTCACTCTTTTTCATCTGTGAATTCATTTTTTCATCATCTAAATTTTTAGCTACCTTATTAATACCAGGAATCATATTCATCATTTTCTGCATAGATCCCATTTTAGAAACCTGGCCTAATTGTGCTAATAAATCATTGAATGTAAAAACACCCTGTTTCATACGTTCAGCCGTTTTTTTCTGAACTTCAATATCTAATTTATCTTGAGCCTGCTCAACTAAAGTGACGATATCTCCCATTCCCAAGATACGATCTGCCATACGATCTGGGTGGAACTCTTCTAGGTCATCTACTTTTTCACCATTTGACACAAATAATACAGGTACATTTGTGATAGAACGAACTGACAACAATCCTCCACCACGTGCATCGCCATCCATTTTTGTAACGATCAATCCTGTTACAGATAATTGTTCATTAAATTCTTTTGCGACAGTCACTATATCTTGACCTGTCATCGCATCTACAGTTAATAAAATTTCATCAGGAACAACAAGATCCTTCATTTGTTGAAGTTCCTGCATTAATGCTTCATCAATGTGCAAACGACCAGCCGTATCGAAAATCACTAAATCTTTTTGACGATCTTTCGCATAGGCCAATGCCTGTCTTGCTGTTTCAACCGCAGATGTTTCTGGTCCACAAGTAAACACTTCTACATCAATACTTTTTCCTAATGTCTGCAACTGTTCAATAGCTGCAGGACGCACAACGTCACATGCGACTAATAAAACACGACGTGCTAATTTGTTTTTGCAGTAATTCGCAATTTTTGCACTTGCTGTAGTTTTACCAGTACCCTGTAAACCAACCATCATAACCGTAGTCATGCCTTGCTTTTTAAAGTGAATACGAGCATCTTCTTCACCTAATAATACTTGCAATTCATCATGTACGATTTTAACAACCATTTGACTAGGATTTAAAGAATCTAATACTTCTTGTCCTAGTGCTTTTTCTTTTACATTTTCAACGAAGCTCTTTACTACATTGTAATTAACATCTGCCTCTAATAATGACATGCGCACTTCTTTTAACATGTCATTCATATTTTTCTCAGTCAGTTTTCCCTGTCCTGAAATATTTTTAAATGCTTTATTTAAACGTTCACTTAATGATTCAAATGCCATAAATTATAATCTCCCCAAACTGATATAAGTTTACCTAATTTTTATTTAAATTACAATGGAAGGCCAATCGACTTTGTCCATTTTTTAAATAAATTGTACCTACATGTTTAAATCCATGCTTCAACATGAAATTTTGCATAGGCTTGTTGTCCATATGTGTGTCCATACGAATATTATCAATCTTAGATTCACAATATTCTAAAATGATGTCAGCCATATGCTTTTTTAAACCTCGTGTTGCGATACGATGAATAACACCATACGGTTCATCATTTAGCCATTGGCCATCATATATTTTATTGTAACAAGGATCAATACCACAATAAAACACAAAACTTGCTTGAATGCCATCTTCATCTTCTAAAACGTACATTTCATTTTTTTCAATATCCTCAGTCAATATTTCTCTTGATGGATATCCATTTGTCCATTGATTTGTATTTCCTGTAGAAACCATGAATTTTCTAGCTCGTTCATAGATTTCTAATAAAACAGGCATATCTTCTAGAGTTGCCTTACGAATTAATTCTCTTGCCATTTTAAAGACCATCCAAACTTTACACATGCGATTAAACGCCATACAACATATCCAATACGATAGAATATGTTAATTTTTGACCAATCAATTACAGCCGGTACATAGACAGGTTGATCTTTTCTAGAATAGAAAAAAATCAAAGTATATAGAATTACCATATCACTATTATAAAAGTTAATATCATAATAAAAATTTTCATTTGGAAACCATTGATGTAAACAAAGCTCCTGATATTCATAGGCTGCACGCATTTCATACGCCTGTACAAGATCCATGTGATCTGTTAAAGATCCTGGACGTTTAACGTAATGATAATAACAGTTAGGTATTATTGAAACGCGATTTGCATTATAGATTGCTTTAAAAACTGTGTACGTATCTTCGAATCCCTTTTTCTCATCTGGAAATTTAACATCTTTAAAACAAGAAGCCGCATATAGTTTTCCCCAAGGATAATTATTAATACCTTTATTTTGACTCAATGCTCTTAATGCAGATAAAGAATCCATAGTTTTTTTTCGCATCGGACTCACTGGAATTGATAATCCTTTATATTCAATACAGTATCCACAAGTAACAATCTCACTTTGCGTTTTAATAGCTTCATTTATCATTGTTTCGATCATATGCGGATTTAAATAATCATCACTATCAACAAACAAATAATAATCCCCAGTTGCCTTTTCTAATGCACGATTTCGAGTTGTAGAAATACCTGCATTTTCATAGCTATATACATGAATAAAATCATATTTAGAAGCATATAATTCGGCAATATCCAATGATGAATCTGTAGTTCCGTCATTAATAATAATGATTTCTATATTTTTGTATGTCTGTAAAAGAATAGATTCAAGACATTTCGATAAATATTTTTCCACATTGTATACTGGAATCAATATACTCACTTTATACATGAACGGCCTCCTTAAATGCCAAAATACAATATCCCTTAGTAAAGAAAATATCAAATTTATATATAAGAATCAACAACAATCTAAAAAAAAAGGACCCGGCAGCTAGCTATCTTCGCAGGGGCAAGCCCAACTATTGTCGCCGTGAAAGTGCTTAACTTCTGAGTTCGGGATGAGTTCAGGTGTGTCCACTTTGCTATCGCCACCGGATCTTGAGTTCTCTTTCGATCCCTCAAAACCGAACAACTATTCTGAAGAAATTCCATATTCCTGATTAAGTCCTCGACCGATTAGTACCAGTCAACTCCGTACATCACTGCACTTCCATCCCTGGCCTATCTACCTTATCGTCTTTAAGGGGTCTTACTTCTTGCGAATGGGAGATCTCATCTTGGAGTAGGCTTCGTGCTTAGATGCTTTCAGCGCTTATCCTTTCCCTACTT
>NZ_VUMR01000080.1 GCF_009696075.1 Holdemanella porci
ATAATACAACACGAATTCACTCACATTGTGAATATGAATCTCCACAAAATTTTGAAAAACAATATTTGAAACATAAACATTAAAAAAACAGATATTTAAGTTGTCTTAAATCTTGACATAGTACCAGCTTTTGATGATCCCTATGCCAAAGTAAAAGGTTCTTTTGCCTTGGTGAGCATAAAAAAACAAAGAAACACAAAGTCTCTTTGTTAGTTATCATCTGTAATGTAATCACAGATGTTCTTCGATGCAGGAGTTCTTCTTGTAGCCTTTCTCTTTGGCTTTACAAGCTCCTCATTTAGAATGGCGATCACCTGTTTAGCTACTTCATGTGGTTTCAGACGATGATTGACATCTTCTTCTAAAACCATTCGAGTTGCTCTGCCGATTGAGTCAGAGTCAAACTCTACATAGATTTCACGGACCAAGTCGATGACCTTTGTCATCATCTTGCTCTCATAAACCATGTTGCTGATGTTGGATTCAGGCATTTGATATTTGTTCTTCTCTTCCTCAGCAATCGTAAGAATACGTTCATCTTCAAGTTCTTCAGTTCTTGCTTGATTAACAATGTCGATAGCGCCTTTCAACTGTTTGAAATGCTTGTTGTTAACACGTACAATGAACTTCTTGTCGATGGTCTCGATCTTCCCTTTGGACTTGCTGTTGTTAAAACATATGTAAATAGTACAATAGGTACCTTTACGAAAAGAGATGCTATGGAAAATTGCCCGAGTTTAGGCAGTTCTTCTGTGGAATCGGCACTAAAAAAATTAGTTGAAGATGGTACTATTATTCGTAAAGGTATAGGCCGCGCATCGCATTATATTAGAAAAGATGCAATTGAATAATTATTATATACTAAAAATATATGACGAATCTTTTCTTATATTCAGTGTGCATGAACAGACAATAATGGGATTAACTGAATTTGAAATATAGTATGTAGTGTTATTGAAATTTAAAATCATAATAAAATAGCTAGAAGTTTGTGCTTCTAGCTATTTTCATCGTCCTTTACATACTCCAATATATCACCAGGTTGACAATTTAATACTTCACAAATAGCTGCTAAAGTAGAGAAGCGAATCGCAGAAATCTTACCTGTTTTCATTTTTGATAAGTTGACATTGCTGACGCCAACTTTTTCAGACAACTCTTTTAAACTCATTTTTCGATCGGCCATGACACGATCTAATCGCAATATGATCTTACCCATAATTACAATGTCTCATCACTCAATTGTTGTAGTTCTTGTCCATATCTAAATATATAAGATAACAAATAGATTAGAGCTGCAAAAACGAGGAAGCTTAAGTGAAGACGAATACCAAAATTGATTTGTGTAACATATTTAGTGTTGAAAAGTAGATCAAAGTTGATGATTTGTTTAAAGTACATAACTCGACATACTTCAAGAATATTAAAGACAATACCCCCTGCAAGAATATACTTGGCAAGTTTTTTTATGTGGTTAGAAACACGAACATCAAATGGAGTATGATCCATCGCAATCGTACAAATGGATTCAATTGTTTGTACAGCTTTATATATAATAAATACAAATATAGCGGTGATTAAGAAAATCAATGGTAACCACATGGACATTTTATCTTTATTTAATGCCAAATCATCATTAAAAATCAATTGAAGATAGTCAATTCTTATACTTCCAAATAGCGTATTATATACATCCTTGTTGAAGGCATAAAATAAGCTTAGTCCAATTAACAACACAACAGAAATTAAACAAACCCATCGAACGATTTTTAAAATAAAGCACATTTTCTTTAATAAATCTTTAGACTTATCATTCATGATATTACCTCCTAACATTAAATATTTAATGTTTATCGTTAATTTAATTATATATTACATAAATAATAAGTCAATATGATTTACTTTAAAACGCCAATTTTTTCTAAAAATAGTTTGCCTGCAAAAGATAATTCACGATCCTTTCAAATCAAGAATACATTTGAAATATACATGCCTGGATCATTGATAGGGCGAATAACCATATTCATGGTATGTTTTGTATCCGCAACAGAAAAAGTGTTTTCATGAAACTAAGCGTTACGTTTACGAAAATATCTTGTTTCTAGTTTTTTAAACTAAGCGTTACGTTTAGAAAAATAATCTGTTATCGTAATCTTAAACTAAGCGTTACGTTTACGAAAAAGATTTGTTTTCACTTCATGAAACTAAGAACTTCCAAAGTTTACTTCGTTTGTTTGTGAAAGCATAAAAAAACAAAGAAACATTGAGTCTCTTTGTTCTTAGGCGTTCGAGATGTAATCACAGATATTCTTAGATGCAGGTGCTTTCGATGAAGGTCTTCTCTTTTTACAACTTGGACAAACCATCCTCACGGAAACCTCCAAAACACTCCCAATAGTTAAATAGAAGGCATAAAAAAAAGCGGGTAAATTGATGAGGTTTACCCGTTACTAGTTTTGTCTATACATCGACAAACTGGAATTTGAATAACACAATTTTATAGCCTCTTAGCAGAGGTTATAGTCTATCAATAAAATCCTCCAAAAGCCTTGAAAATAAAGTATTTATCGCAATGTGTTCGCCTTATCCCTTTATATGATTGCACACAAGTTTACTCTCTCCCTGACTGCTTATAAGGGCAAAATTAAGGGAAAGAAAATCCCATAACAAGATATAACAGAGTGTGGCAATCGGAGAACTGTGACATATGTGCGAATATATTATAGTGGAGGATTTTTTAATGAACAAGTATATTTATGATGAAAGCAATGGTCTTTGGTATGAACTGCAAAGAGATTATTGTATCCCTTGCCTGACCTTACCAGCCGAAAAAGAAAAGAAACCTATCGGTTTATGGGGCAGCGACACAAACGATGTTTACAGGAACATAAGAGGGCGTTTTACGCCACGCTACTCACAAGTGGCAAGTTGAATGCTTATCTTGCGGATGTCGATAAACGGGCGGAGGAACGCTTTGAAAGGATTGTAGAACAGATGAAGCAGGCACAGGGTATCACGGAACGCCTAAAGGCGAAAAATGCCTTAGAATGGGTTGGACAGATGAATAACAATCGGGCTTGTGCTATGGAGATTGTGGAGAGGGAAATTATATTCGCATAAGTAGACAAGGCGGCAGGGAGTAAATTCTCTGTCGCTTATTTTTACTAAATTTTCGTTACGAAACATGACAAAAATCTCTCCTTTTATTATAATTTATGTTATATAACAATAATTATAAAAGGCAGAGAGGTGAAAAATATGCCACCAAAGGTGAAAATTACAAAAGAGATGATTATAGATGCAGCATTTGAGATAGCACGAAGTGAGGGAGCAGAAAATATCAATGCACGAACTGTATCAAAAAAATTAGGCTGTTCCACTCAACCTGTTATGTATCATTTTAAAACAATAGAGCAATTGAAAAAAACTGTATATGTTAAGGCAGATGAGTATCATTCCGAATATATAGCTAATATTCAGAGTGAAAATCCGATGAAAGATATTGGACTGAATTATATACGCTTTGCTGAAACAGAAAAAAATTTGTTTCGGTTTCTATTTCAAACAAATGAGTTTATAGGAAAAAATATTTCTGAGTTGATAAATTCTGAAGAATTACAGCCTATTATAGCTATACTGAGTAAAGAAGTAGAGGCCAATACAGAATAGGCGAAAACCATTTTCCGTTCATTATTCCTGATTGCACACGGATATGCAAGTATGTTTGCAAATAACGAAATGACCTATGACGAACAGACGATTATATCTGATTAAGACTTGGTATTTGACGGAACAGTTTATTCATTGAAAGGAGGATTATAATGTATCGTTTATATAAGAAAAATGAATTAAATTTCTCATTGGTTTGGATTATTTCCTATGTTGTTTTGTTTAGTGTTGCTGACAGCTTTTCTGCTTCGCTTGGCACTGAAAAAATAATAGCTGCACCCGTTTCTATAGTTTTTACATTGCTTCTTTTAGTTTTTGTGAGTAAACACAACTTAAAAGAAAAATACGGTCTGTGTTCTTTTAATGGAAGCCTTAGAAATTTCTTATATTTTACTCCGCTACTTCTAATTATGAGTATTAACCTATGGAATGGCGTTACGATGAAGCTGTCTGTTTTAGAAACTGTGTTATATATTTTAAGTATGCTCTGCGTTGGATTCATTGAAGAAATTATTTTTCGTGGATTTCTGTTCAAAGCATTATACAATGACAATGTAAAGTTGGCGATTGTTATCTCAAGTGTTACTTTTGGAATTGGACATATTGTAAACTTACTGAACGGAAAAGATTTAATACCTACACTCTTACAAGTTTGTTATGCAATCGCAATAGGTTTTCTTTTTACAATTATTTTTTACAAAGGAAAGAGCCTTTTACCGTGTATTATTGCACATAGTTTTGTAAATTCTTCGAGCGTTTTTGCTGTTGAAAATTCTTTAATGAAGTTTCATGTTATTTCAAGTGCAGTATTATGTATTATTAGCTTAAGTTACGCACTGTGGATATTGAAAAAAACAAAACAATTTGATGAATATGAAAATAGTGATAGGCGGTGATGATATTATATGCCAACTATTATTTCAGAATGGATATATCGCCCTGTATGCGGCAATAAAACCCGTACTATGATACGGGAAGATACGGAATTAAAAAACTTTCCTCTCTACTGTCCGAAATGTAAGCGGGAAACAATTGCAATGTTTGATGGATGCAACTCTATTAATAATTTAGATCTATCAAAATGGAATACTCAAAATGTATATAATGTTTCTTGGATGTTTTCAGTGACATTTAAACTCACCAATTTAAAAGGCATTGAAAACTGTCTATGTTCAAAGTGATTATATTGGTAGCAATTCTACAGATACGCTTATTAACTGTACTTCTCTAGTCGGAGGAGCTGGTACAAAATACGATCCAACATACATAGATTCAACCGCAGCACGCATAGATGGCGGACCTAGTAATCCAGGTTATTTCACATCAATCTCTGATAAGCCTCTTGAAACCCAACAAACAAACGAATCAGATATGAGTGAGACAACAGGTAATGAAGTAAGAAGCGTAGAAACACATGTAAAAGAACTTGATGAGTTGGAATCAGACTCAAAACAAAACGAAACAGAATCTCAGTAATGAGGTTCTTTTTTTATACCTTCTCGACAGCCTCTTTCAATAGACCTGAAATTGCACACTATTAAAAGTAATGTTTTGATCGAGTTGTCCCCATTTGAGATGATTATGAAAACGCCGTGAGAGAAAACGAGAAAATACCACATAAATAATTGGTAAACGAACACTCCTACAACAACGTTCTTGAAAAAGCCTCTAGAATCTTTGGAACTTCTTAGTTTAAGGAAAACGTGTCAAATCACTGTTTCACTTTTCTAAACGTAATTCTTAGTTTAACCGTTTTAGTGCCAAATCACTGTATGAGTTTTCTAAAAGAAATTGTTAGTTTAAGGGAAATGCGTTCATTTCACTGAATCAGTTTTATAAAAGTAACGCTTAGTTTAAGGGAAACGAGCAAACAGACATAAAAAAAGACCAACAATGGAAGTCGTTAGTTTTGGGGAGACATCTTTGTTTTCATGAAACTAACAGCTTCTCTAAGAAACTAACAACTTCTTTTAATAAATTATCTTGTTTCTTCATTATGAAACTAAGAACTTCCAAAGTTTGCTTCGTTTGTTTGTGAATGCACAAAAAAACAAAGAAACATAAAGTCTCTTTGTTCTTAGGTATTCAAATGGATTTTATCAGTTCGACAAACTGGAATTTGTCTCCAAGTTTAATGTAATTTATCTGCCTCATCTAAACATGATAATTTAAAATATATCGGATAATGGTCTGACACATTATCCTCATTTCTTTCTATCTTAACAATTTTGCATTGATACTTTTTTTTTTAGTTCACTACTATCCTTAATTAATACATGGTCAATTGGCGTTTCATACATAAAGCCGTTAGGAAAAACCATTCGTCTTGTCTTTTGCCCGTTACATATATCCGTATATTCCAATATCAGTTTCCTATAATTATTTCTATAATCTTTAAACTTACTATCCTCGCATCTTTTCTTATAATCTCCCGCATTAAAATCTCCTAACATAATATCAGGGAATCCACTTTTCTGTAACCACTTAAGTAATTCATTCGCATTATGTAGATGAACACCAATAATAGACAAGTGGTACTATGTCAAGATTTAAGACAACTTAAATATCTGTTTTTTTAATGTTTATGTTTCAAATATTGTTTTTCAAAATTTTGTGGAGATTCATATTCACAATGTGAGTGAATTCGTGTTGTAT
>NZ_VUMR01000081.1 GCF_009696075.1 Holdemanella porci
TATGCACAAGAATCTACAATATCCAGGACAGTCATGTTCAATATCTCATTCTATTTTTAATGTGATTGGTTCCTTATCAAATCAAATTCGAGATGTTTTACCTGTCCTATAAATATACTAGCATCAATTATTAAGATTCTATTAAAAATGATACGACAATAGCCGTATCATTCAATAGATTCTAGTGGTGTATCCGCAAGCGCAACAGCTTGGGCATAAGATGTAATTGCCAAGTTAGATTCAATAGCTTTTTGTAGGCAGAACATCAATAATCTTGTATCAAATGCCTGCAAGTCTTTATCAAAGTTAATAGCCGGATATTTTGATAAATGATCTAATAATGTATCTACGTTTTCTTTTGTATGTTTTGTAGAAATACCAGTCACAACAACATTTTCTTGTTTAACAGCCTTTAAGCCATTCAACAATGCTACATACGGTTTGTCTGGTCTTTGTACAAGCATCACCTTATTTTTAGGGGATGAAGCCAGTCTTAATGTCCATACACTCTTGCAGCTCACAACAATTTGCGTACAATTTTCGTCATTCGCAAACAAATCAATTGTTTCTAATAATTTGTCATACGTATCTTCTACTTCTTTACAATCATCAAATACCAACGCTGAATATTCCATCTTTATACCTATCCTTTCAAATCTTCTGGCAAAGTTATTTTTTTATTTGTGAAACTTGATAATACCACTTTTACTCTCGCCTTAGAAAACCACTCTACAAGCTGAGCATCATCTGTTGCCTGCACTTGTTTATTCCTTGCAAGTTGGTGACACTCCTTAATTAAATCCGTTTTAAAACATTGCGGTGTCTGTGCATGATATACAAGCTTTCTTTCTAATGATTCCTTTACATAACCATCCACAACAATCTTTGTCGTATCCACACTAGGTACCATTAATAAACAGGCATCCTCTGTTTCTAAAGAATGTTTCAAATCTAAAATCCACTTTTTTTCAACAAAAGGTCTAGCCCCATCATGAATCATAACATAATCTTGATCTACGATTTGTAATCCGTTGTACACACTATCTTGTCGTGTTTGTCCTCCTGTTACAACTTGGATTCGAGAATCATATAAATAGTTTTCAGTAACATAGTCCTTTTCATAATCCGCACAAACTAAAACGACCTGTTTACAATCTTCATCTGATAAAAAAACAGACAGACTCTTATTCAGTACAGTTTGTCCATTTTCAAAAGTATAAAATACTTTATTATAATCTAAATTCGTTCGACTACCTCTTCCAGCAGCTAAAACAATCACACTATAGTTCATGGATTCATTATATCAAATTTTCTTAACAATTGATAAAAAAATTGGAAGATTAAACTTCCAATTCAATTACCTCTTGTTCTTTCAAAGATTTTTTCATATCAATAAGCCTTTGGTTTCTTGAACCACGAAATGCCAATGTGATATCTTTTTCTTCTTCTTTAAAAGGACCATCCACTAAAACATCCAATAACGACAACATTTCATCCGTTACTTCACAATGTTTTCGTCCACCATCCAACAAGTCTTGATCTAAAACAAAGCCTGTAAAAGACCAAATATTCTTTTCTGGTAATTCTTCACGAACACGACGAAGCAATTTAACTAATTCTCTTTGATTCTCCGGCTCAAAAGGCTCTCCACCAAGTAATGTCAAACCTGAAATATGGCTTGGTTTTAAAGCATCAATAACCTCATCTTCTGTTTCCTTTGTATAAGGCTTACCATAATCAAAGTTCCATGTTTCTGGCTGAAAACAATTTTTACAATGATTTGTACATCCCGATACAAATAGTGTCACACGCACCCCTTTACCGTTTGCAATATCGTTTTTCTTTATATTTCCGTAGTACATAGCTAGAAACCTCCTAAAAAAGAAACTAGCTCTTATAAGTGTAGTACTCTTTCTTTGATTTCTTGTGTTCGTCCTTGATTCCAGAACTGTGTACCGATATATCCACAAGTACGACGAGCCACATTCATTTTTTCTTGGTCACGATTCCCACAATTTGGACATTCCCAAACTAATTTATGGTTTTCATCTTCCACAATCTTGATTTCTCCTGTATATCCACATACTTGGCAATAATCTGATTTTGTGTTCATCTCTGCATACATAATATGATTATAAATATGTTTCATAATTGCCAAAACAGCTTCAATGTTATTTTCCATATTTGGAACTTCTACATAGCTAATGGCTCCACCTGGAGAAAGTTTTTGGAACTGTGATTCAAATGTTAATTTAGTAAACGCATCAATTTCTTCTGTTACATGAACATGATAGCTATTTGTGATATAGTTCTTATCTGTTACATGTGGAATAATTCCAAAACGCTCTTGTAGATGTTTAGAGAATTTAAATGTAGTTGACTCCATAGGAGTTCCATATAATGAGAAGTCAATATTTTCTTCTGCCTTCCATTTAGCACAAGCATCATTTAGATACTGCATAACTTTCAATCCAAATGAAGTTCCTGGCTCTTCAGTATGAGGGTGTCCAGTCATATAATATACACATTCACATAATCCAGCATATCCTAAAGAAATTGTAGAATATCCACCAAATAATAATTTGTCGATTGGCTCTCCTTTTTTCAAACGCGCCAATGCACCATTTTGCCATAAAATAGGAGCTACATCACTTGGTGTACCTAATAATCTTTCATGACGACACATCAATGCCTTTTTACACAACGCCAATCTTTCATCCATGATTCTCCAGAATGCTTCTTCATCCTGTTTACTTGAACAAGCTACATCAACTAAGTTCAAAGTAACAACACCTTGGTTGAATCGACCATAGTATTTTGGTTTACCATTTTCATCTAAATATGTAGTTAAGAATGAACGACATCCCATACATGGATAACAATGCCCTTCTCCATTCGAATCTACTTTTAATTCCAACATTTTCTTTTCAGAAATATAATCTGGAACCATACGCTTAGCTGTGCATCTAGCCGCTAATTCTGTCAAATACCAATATTTAGAATCTTCTTCAATGTTGTTTTCTTCAAGAACATAAATCAATTTAGGGAAAGCCGGCGTAATCCAGATCCCTTTTTCGTTTTTAACTCCCTTGATTCTTTGTTTCAGCATTTCTTCAATAATCATAGCTAAGTCATCACGAGTCTGTCCTTCAGGCACTTCATTTAAATACATGAAGACAGTCACAAATGGAGCTTGACCATTTGTCGTCATCAATGTGATAACCTGGTATTGAATCATCTGTACACCTTTTTCAATTTCTTTACGAACACGCATTTCTGCCATTTTATTAACTGTATCTTCAGATGAATCTAGATTCAATGATTCTAATTCTTCTTTTACTTCACGACGTGCTTTTTCTCTTGAAACCTGTACAAATGGAGCTAAGTGAGAAAGTGTAATACTTTGCCCTCCATATTGTGAACTAGCAACTTGCGCAATAATTTGTGTAGCTACGTTACATGCTGTAGAGAAACTATGTGGTTTTTCAATCATTGTTTCAGAAATAACTGTACCATTTTGAAGCATGTCCTCTAAATTTACTAAACAACAGTTGTGCATGTGTTGTGCAAAGTAATCTGAATCATGGAAATGAATAATACCTTTTTCATGAGCCTCCATAACATCTTGAGGTAACAAGAAACGTTTTGTGATATCCTTTGAAACTTCTCCAGCCATATAATCACGCTGAACACTGTTTACTAATGGATTTTTATTTGAGTTTTCTTGTTTAACTTCTTCATTATTACGCTCCAATAAAGACATGATCTGTTTATCTGTTGAATTTGCCTTACGAATTAAAGCACGTTCATAACGATATGTGATATAGTTGTGAGCTACCGCAAAACAACGATGTTCCATCAATTCTCCCTCAACCATATCTTGAATTTCTTCCACATTTGGGCTTCTCTTCAAGTTTTCACATTTATCGATAACACTTTGCGTAACAGAATGAATCAATTCATCTGTCATTTGATTGTGTGTTGTAGCTTTATTTGCTTTTTTGATTGCATTTTCAATCTTTGATGCATCAAAAACGACTTCTTCTCCACTTCTTTTAATTACATTCATATTAATCCTCCTAAAAATAGTTGAACCTTCAACTATTTTTTTGTATACATCTAGTATACTAATAATTTTTTCTAAAACAAGCCTTTACATTCATACAAAATAATGCTTGCCCTTTAAGTAAAGGAAACCGGTTTTTTATTTTTTTAAAGTCCGCTAATTTGTTTAAATATTTTAATTTTCAACCAATTTTGTGCAACCCCCCTTTATCATTAAGATAATACTAATATTGACACTTATTGTGTCAATTTAAATAAATTATAATAATTAATGTTAAATTCACATACACTTGATACAATAAAAGAAAAAAAACAAAAAGGAGGTCACTATGGACTATAAAATCAAAGGCGATTCAGATTGCCCTATCGTTGAAATCAATCTTCAGAATAATGAAACGGTAAAAATCGAAAGAGGCTCTATGGCCTATATGTCAAACGTTGTGATTGAAGGTAAAATGAACAGTAACAAAAAAGGCATTGGTGGTGTATTAGGCGCCTTAGGACGAAGCCTTACCAGTGGTGAAAGCATGTTCATTACAGAGGCTACCGGAACAAGTCACGATGGATTGCTTGGTATTGCACCTTCTATTCCGGGAAAAATCGTATGTTTAGAGGTTACGCCAGCATGTCACTACTATTTAAATAATGATGCTTTTTTGGCGTGCGATAACACTGTTAGCTACGAAATGAAAACACAAAGCGTTGGAAAAGCATTATTTGGTGGAACCGGTGGATTCTTTGTCATGCATACATCTGGACACGGCAACCTATTGATCAATGCATATGGCGACATTATGGAAATCAATGTAGATGCAGATCATCCAATCACAATTGATAACGAACACGTTATCGCATGGGACGATTCTTTAGATTATGAAATCAAAATTGCATCCGGGACATTTGGATTCACTACAGGCGAAGGTTTAGTGAATGAGTTTCATGGAAACGGAAAAGTTTACATCCAATCTCGTAACCTACATTCATTAGCTGATGCATTAATCCCATTTATACCTCAAGGACAAAAGTAACTGAAAAAAAAGAGAGCGTGAACTATTCACGCTTTTTACTTACAATCGTCCCCCTTGCAGTCAATACATGAGCGTACGCATTTACTACCCTTTAATTTTCTAAAGGCTTAACTAGCAATTTGGTGACTTTGCTATAATTCTTCTTTTTATCACTTACACGAATAACCACTCGTTTTTCAAATCCTTTAAGCGAGTGATTTTATAGATGTTTTTCAATCTAAGTAGTAC
>NZ_VUMR01000082.1 GCF_009696075.1 Holdemanella porci
CGGACTTCTTGCAGTTCTTCCCGTTGTTCTTGTGGTATTGGCACTTGTAACAACAGTACCGTGTTTATCGGAAACTGCAAGACCTCCCAGGTATGCAGCTGATACCTTGACTTCTCGCCCTGCTTTATAACGCCGGTGGTGTCCGATTGAATCTGGCATAACGATTCAACCTATATTGGTTGCGGCTACTATGAGAGCATCACCCACCACTTTGTCGTGACTAACGACGCTAGATTGCTTCAGGCTTTCGCTTTAGGGCTCTAAGTCTTTCCTTCCTACGCTTAACACTGTACCTCACGATACAATGCCCAAGGACTAGATACTGGCCTCTTTGCTCCAAGAGTTACCAGGTTAGGAGTTTCACCTAACTAAATCAACTGCACCGAACTGGCGCACCATAGTATCACCCAAATGAAATTTTATACCTCATAATCCTTTAATACAAATACAAAAAAGGGAGCAGTGTCTAAACTACTTCCAACATGTTTTCAGCATCATTGGCCGCTTTTACTTTATCATTGGCACGAACAATAATTCCAGATTCATCTATTAGATACGTTGTACGAACCACGCCCATAGATACCTTTCCATAATTTTTCTTTTCTTTCCACACATCATAAGCTTCAATCACTTTTCTTTCTGGATCCGCCAATAATGTAAAGGCAAGACCATACTTTTCTTGAAACTTCTTATGAGAAGCCACTGTATCTTTACTTACACCTAAGACGACAGCTCCTTTTTCTAAGAATTGTGGATATCTTTCAGAAAAACCACAAGCTTGCTTTGTACAACCCGCCGTATTATCCTTTGGATAAAAATATAAGATAACTTTTTTACCTTTATAATCACTTAATTTGTGCATCACACCATCTTGATCAGGCAATTCAAAATCAGGTGCTTGAATTCCAATTTCTAACATATATATTCTCCGTTTCGTTACACAAATTATAACATTCCAAACAATTTAAACATACCCATATGCACAAAAGGAAGCATACTAGCTTCCTAACGTTTTTTCTTACTCATTTTACTTGATCTGAACTGCGCTTGTCTTTGCGCCTTTTTTGTAGGCTTTTGGTTGAATTGTTTCTTTTCTAATACGCAAACACTTTCAATATGATCTGTATAAGGGAATAAATCCACTAATTCTAGTTTATTTGTGACATAACCTTGTTTTCTAAATTGGTTTAAATCACGAACCTGTGTTCTTGGATCGCAAGAAATGTACAGAATCTTTCTTGGATTTAAAGCAGTTGCACACTCAATAAAATCTTTTGTCGTACCTGCACGAGGTGGATCAAGAATGATCGCATCATAATGATTGTGATATTTTCTTGCCTGACGCATAAACTCTGTTGAATCCATCGCAACAAATTCGATATTTTTGATTTTATTTTGTTTCGCATTGTATTTTGCATTTTCAATCGCATCCGGATTGAGTTCCACACCCATGACTTTCTTACAAGAATCTGTCATCGTTAAACCAATTGTACCAACACCACAATATGTATCTAGTACTGTATCCGTTTCCTTTAAATCTAACATTTTCTTAGCTAAGCCATACAATACTTCGCATTGCTCAGAATGAATTTGATAGAACGAATTGTGTGAAAACGCAATGTCTAAGCCACATAACTCATCATGAATCATACCATTTCCATATAAAACAATGGCTTCATCCTGCAAAACAATACTTGTCTTTCTAGGATTGATATTTTGTACAATTGTTTTAATTTGTGGAAATTCACTCGTTAATACACGCACCATATTTTTTCTTGAGGGAAAAATTTTCTGACTTGTGACAAATACAACCATCACTTCATCTGTCTTATGTCCCCAACGAATCAATACATGACGCAATAAACCAGTCCCTGTTCTTTCGTTGTACAATTCTAATTTCATAGAGCCTACAAGTTCTGTTATCTTGTTGATAATTTCATTGACAAGTTTTGGTTGCATTATACAATTTTCAGTCTTCACAACACGATGCGAATGAGGCGCATATAAACCCGAATATACTTTTCCTTTATCTTTTGAAAAACCAACAATCACTTTATTACGATAATGTGTATCATTCTTTGCCATATGCACATCGCCAACACGAACCTTTAAATGTGCTTTTTCAACTAAGGCTTCCACATCTTTTTTCTTTTTATCGGCCTGCATACTTGGCTTCAGTTTTAAAAGTGAACATCCACCACATATTTTTTCTACTTTACACTTCACTAATTTTCTCCTTTATTAAGTCAATGACTTTACTTGAATCTTTAACTTCAATCGTTTCAAATCCCAAATTACATGCTGCAACTACATTATCTTTTCGATCATCTAAAAATAAACATTCCGATGCCTTAAGATTATATTTTTTTAACAATATATGAAATATTTCTGGATCTGGTTTAATTTTCTTATATTCATAAGAAAAAACACCGCCATCTATATTATCAAACACACCAAGACTTCTCAAATATTTTGTGTCATCTTCTGGAATATTTGAAAGAATATATACTTTGTATCCGAATCGTCTTAAATCTTTGATATACGCAACATTATCTTTTAATGGAATCACAAATTCTGTCCAATGATACATCAATTTTTTGATACTTAACTCTAATTCAGGAAATTGTTTTACTCCCTTTTCAATCATTTCTTCCACTGAATAGAGTCCTTGATCATACTCATCCCATAAAGAATCAAAATAGAATGATTTCACTTCTTTTTGTTTTTCATTAAAGAAGCTATAAATCAATTCATTTGAATCAAATTTAACCAATACATTTCCTAAATCAAATACTATATTTTTTAGCATATGCCAATTATACTTGAAAAAAACATCTAAAACAAATATGATTTTTGAAGAAAAGAGGTATGTTATGATTAAACCAATAATGAAAGATGAAGCTTTCTTAGCTATTAAATCAGCTCCAGCTACAAAAATGGATACACAAGTGGCTCAAGATCTAAAAGATACATTACAAGCTTATAGTGATCAATGCGTAGGCATGGCTGCCAATATGATTGGTGTTTCTAAAAATATTATTATCTTTGCGATTGGACCTGCACAAATTGTGATGTATAATCCAAAAATCACAAAGAAATCAAGACCATACAAAGTCAAAGAAGGTTGTTTATCACTAGAGGGTGAAAGAAATACAACTCGTTATGAAAATATTACCGTTGAATATCAAGATGAATCTTTTAAAAAGTGTAAACAATCCTATTCTGGTTTTGTTGCTCAAATCATTCAACATGAAATTGATCACTGCAATGGTATCATCATTTAATAAAGCCAGGAAAAACCTGGCTTTTTATATAATTTGAATAATTCGATCTTTTAGATCCTCTAAACATAAAGGTTTACTGATATGCCCATTCATACCAGCCTTGTAACATTTCTATATATCTTGCATATACACATTGGCACTCATCGCAAGGATTGGAGTCTTTTTATCTTTTTTCGAATTTGTAAAGTAGCTGCAACCCCAACTTCTAAATCATTTGAACTTTCATTTAATACATCACGATAAAAGTTTTCCTGCTCACTTAACTATAGTTTTCCAACACCTTCTACTTCTTTCACTAATTCTTGATACTTCATAATCTTCACCTAAGCAGAATGTATCATGAATGAAAAAAAGCACAAACTCGAAAGTTTGTGCCTAGAATTATTTCACTAACAACTCACAGATCTTCTTTGAATATGCGATTGGATCTTTGATTGCGAAGCCTTCAATTAAACAAGCCTGATCATATAATACTTCAGTAACTTCTTTAACTTTATCTTTATCAGAAGCGTATAAAGTCTTCAATGTTTTAAAGATTGGATGATTTGGATTGATTTCCAAAATACGTGTAGCCTTCATAGGCATTGGACTTTGGTTAGGCATATTTGCGAAAACCTTTTCCATCTCAAAAGAAATACCTTCGCCAGCCGTTAAGCATACTGGATCCTCTGTCAATTTATTTGACAATTTAACTTCAGCAACCTCATCGCCTAAAGCTTCTTTCATGAATGTCAATAAATCTTTATTTTCTTCTTTTGATTTATTTAAAGCTTCCTTTTCTTCCTCAGTATCTAAATCTAAATCTCCTTGAGCCGCATTTCTGAACGTCTTTTCTTTGTAGTTCATCAATGTCTGCATCACAAATTCATCCACTTCATCTGTTAAATAAAGAACTTCAAATTCTTTATTCTTCAATGTTTGAACAACTGGCATCTTGTCAATCAACTCAACATCTTTACCAGATACAAAGTAAATGTCTTTTTGATCCTCTTTCATACGAGAAACATATTCACTTAAAGTAACATATTTCTTTTCTCTTGAAGAGTAGAACAACAATAAATCTTGGAATTTTTCTTTATCCATACCATAATTGTTGTAGACACCAAACTTCAAGTTTACACCAAATTCTTCAAAGAATTTTTCATATGCTTCACGATCTTTGGCAAGCATATTTCCAAGTTCATTCAATACTTTCTTTTCAATACGATGATGTTAGCATATAAATAGGACTAGTCAAAAAGAGAAAATTTACGCCAGTGGTACAATAGAAAGAGGATGATTCAAAGACAAAGGAAGGCAAAAGAAAATGGCAAATAAAAAGAAACAGTTT
>NZ_VUMR01000083.1 GCF_009696075.1 Holdemanella porci
TATGCACAAGAATCTACAATATCCAGGACAGTCATGTTCAATATCTCATTCTATTTTTAATGTGATTGGTTCCTTATCAAATCAAATTCGAGATGTTTTACCTGTCCTATAAATATACTAGCATCAACTAGAAGTTTGTGAAGATCCAAAAATTTCATTGGCAATTCAACTATCATTTGCGTGTTCATTACGTATTGGTGAAGTTTTAGGATTACAATGGAAAAATGTATTCATAAGCGATGAGGATATTGAAAAAGATAATGCTCATATTGTTGTAGAACAGCAATTACAAAGATTATCTAAAAAGGGAATTGATGAGTTGAATGTTCAAGATATTTTGTATACATTTCCATCGGCTATGGATAATGAAAATAATACAACAGTATTGGTTTTACGAAAGCCAAAAACACAATCAAGTATTCGTACTATATGGCTACCTAATACATTGGCACAATTTTTACGAGAATGGAAAGAACAACAAAATGAATACAAAGAATTCTTTCAAGATGAATATCATGATTATGATATGGTTTTATGTTTTGAAGATGGTAGACCAGTAGAGCATAATATTATTCGCAAAGGATTGGCCAAGGTTTCAGAAGAAGCTGGACTTCCGCCAGTGGTATTTCATTCGCTTCGTCATTCAAGTACAACATATAAATTGAAATTGAATCACGGTGATATAAAAGCAACACAGGGAGATACTGGCCATGCACAAGCTGATATGGTAACTGATTTATATAGTCATATTTTAGATGAAGATCGCAAAGTAAATGCTCAAAAGTTTGATGAGTCATTCTATCAAAACAACGATGAAGATAATGCGAATCGAAAAAAGGATAGTATTGATGTGGATAAGCTGGTTGCTTCTTTAAAAGATAATCCAGATTTACTAGATAAACTATTAGATGCATTAAAATAAGATGTCCCAATTAAGGGACTTTTTTAGTAAAATGACTTTCCAGCTAATAGCCAGCTAATATTGACTGTAAAAATTAAACGAAATCAGGTGAAAAAAACCGTGTAATTTGTTGAGTGGTCAAAATTAGAAAACGTAAAAAAGTCGATAAATAAAGCACAAAACAAAATTGTATGAAAATTTCAAGATTAAATAAAATTGTGATGAGTGGCCTCCTAAGCGATAGATCGGGTGTTCGAACCACCTCGAGGACGCCATATTTGCTATAAATAAAGTGATTTTAAAACTTTATGGCTATATATAAATTGCGGTGAAATCATTTGATTTTATCGCTTTTTTTAATTAAGCTTGAATTGAATTTTACGGAAATGCCAGCTAATAGAAATTGGCGTGATTCGAACATTTTGACCACTTCCAGCTAATAAAAATAGGCTTTCAGCTAATATTCATCTTTTAAGAACACTTGATGAGTGGTCAAACATAAGAGTATTAGAAACATAAAACAGGACAATATGAACAAACTCCTTTTACATAGCCAGGTCAATCTGGCATATGAGAAAGGAGTTTTTATTATGCCAAAATGTAAAGTAATCGCAGTCACAAATCAAAAGGGTGGTGTAGGTAAAACTACAACTACAGAGAATGTGGCCATTGGTTTGGCTCGAAATGGATGCAATGTCTTGATTGTGGATTTTGATCCTCAGGGCGATCTTACTAGCTGTCTTGGATGGAAAAACAATGATTCATTGGAACACTCTGTTTCATCTATGCTTGATGATGGCACTTATTATTCTAGAAAAGTTGGAGATGACAAAGTAACAAAGCATGTTGTAAAAGATGGAAAAGCTGTGCTTTCTGATGCAATTTATGGTCATGAATATGAATTTAAGGGAATCAAAGCTCCAACTTCTTATCAATTAGCTGATAAGTCTAAAGCTTATAAAGTAGAGGCAGATGAGGAAACCGATACAATTATCTATTATTTTGAAAATGCACATATCGTTGTTCCTAATACTGGGGTATAAATAGTATGAAACATAAAAAAATAAAAATAGCAGCTGCACTACTTGTAGTGGGATTGATTGGTGGTGTTATCTACAATCAGGTTACTGCAAAGAAATCTTATGACTATTCGGATTATTATGTAGAAACAAAAACGACTAAAAAAGAATCAAAAAAAGAGAATGAGGAAACTTCTGAAAAGGAGCTTCCTTTATCTTTGTTGAAACAAACAAATAAAGATGTTGTGGGTATTTTAGAATTTGATGATCGAATTATTTATGAGCCAATTGTACAAGCTCCAAATAATGATTATTATGTTCGTAAAAATATCAACAAAGAATATGCCAATGCCGGAATACCATTTGTATCGGCAGATGGAAATATAGATTCAAAAAATGTCGTAATCTATGGTCATTCTAGTAAATGGGACAATATTATCTTTACACCTTTAATGAGTTATACAGATCACAACTATTATAAAAAGCATGATACATTTAAATTTATTACTGAAGATGAAACTAAAATATATCAGATTTTTGGAGTAATGAATGTTGATTTAAATAACTTAAATGATTCTTTAGAATTTACACAAACAGAATGGGATTCAACAAACTCATTTAATGCATTTATATCAGATTCTATTAATAGAGGATTGTATAAAACTGGTGTTTCAGTAAATAAAGATGATCGATTAACGACATTGGTTACTTGTGATACAAGAGATAACAATAAGAGAATTGTAATTCTAGCTAAATTGGTTAATATAGCAAATGTTTAAAAACTAAGGTGTATGATACAATTTAGCTAGATAAATTTGAAGTTTACGGTCTGTAAAAGACCTTTTACACACGGAAACCATAAATGTCAATCCACTTTGATAGCGAAAATAAGACCTTTCGATTAGTATGAGTATGCAAGGAGGTTACGAGATGGAACTTGGAAAGCAAATAAAAATGCATCGTCAGGAAGCACATTTATCCCAAGAGGAGTTAGCCAATCGTGTTTATGTTTCAAGGCAAACAATCTCAAATTGGGAAAATGATAAAAGCTATCCAGATGTGAATAGTTTGGTATTACTGAGTGAAATCTTTCAAATTTCTCTTGACAATCTAATCAAAGGAGATATTGAAGTTATGAAAGATGTAATTCAAAAAGAAGAAATTGAAAAGATGAATCGCTATGGAAAATCCTACACTATAATGCTAATTGCAACTGCTGTTTCTGCAGTGCCGCTATTTATGTGGCTTGGTGTTTGGGCATTCATTCCTTGGGGAATCATTTGGGCAATCTCTATGTACTTTGCCTTTAAGGTTGAAAAGGTAAAAAAAGATAATGATGTTCAAACCTATAAAGAAATTGTTGCATTTTCTGAGGGAAAACTTTTGGATGATATTCATAAGCAACGAGAAATAGGCAAACGTCCTTATCAAAAAATTCTTTTAGTTATAGGTACTGCGTTGACAACATTTGTTGTTTGTGTTTTAATCGGTTTTCTGATGCACATCCTTTTGAACTAATAGTGATGGAACGCCAAATTTCAGTTTATTGAAAAAAGAAAGAAGTGATAGCGTTGACAAGAATTTGCTGTTCTCATTGTGGTCATGAAACGGCAAAATTGTTTATAGAATTCTAACAATGACTACTCAACTTCAAAAAGATATAGATGATCATTAAATTTATTTGGTACGTGGTAAAACGATGCTACCTTCAAGTCGATATTTTTTTCATTGTCATAAAGATGCTCGTTATTCATTTTTACCTATTGATGAAACTTCTACTATTTCAGTTGAATCTGAAATGGGTGGTTTTTATGAAGGATATCAAAAGATTGTTGTAAAAAAGATTAAAGATCGGTTTGTTGATTCTTATTCAGATTCTATTGGTACTTTAGAATGTGAAACAAGTATTGATTTAACTGAAAAGGAATTTAAGAAGTTTATCCATAATATATATCCTACATTAAAGAATGGAATGAAAACGATGATGATTTAGATATTTGTGATGAAACAACATGGTCTATCATTATAAAAGCAATTAACAGTTTAGGTTTACCTGAGCTTCGATAAGCATTAGCACTTCAGCTAGTGCTTTTCTTTAATCAAGTGAGCAACTTGATGTTCACACTATTAGAAATTAAAAGGATCGTTCTATTACCGAAAAATGAATATTTACCAAAAATCGGGAATAGAATAATGACAAACCCACTAATTGTGTTAAATTATGCTTGTGATAGTTATTACCGAAAATTTAATGATTTTTAAAAAGTGGGAATAGGACAGAATGTTATGCAACTTATTGTTAGAAAAAAATATTATCAAATAACAAATTATTATCTAACAGATAAACAAATAAAAATGATGCATACTCGATAATCAAATATCGAGTGTTGCACCTTTTTTTCTATTCAACCTCTAAAGTCAGGTATTATACACGAAAACAAGAAAAAAAGCTTCCGATTGATTCAGAAGCTTCTAAATGCATTATTCACCAAAATAACGTTTTAATAATCCAGCAAATGCCTTACCATGACGAGCTTCATCACGAGCCATTTCGTGTACTGTATCATGA
>NZ_VUMR01000084.1 GCF_009696075.1 Holdemanella porci
TGCACAAGAATCTACAATATCCAGGACAGTCATGTTCAATATCTCATTCTATTTTTAATGTGATTGGTTCCTTATCAAATCAAATTCGAGATGTTTTACCTGTCCTATAAATATACTAGCATCATTTTACAATTTATGATACCTGCACCATTCGTATGAATGATATAACCGCCATATTTATCCAATTGCAATTGATTTACTAATGATTGTAACTCTGCAGGAATTCTTCCGCTACATAGAGCAATAACTACATTGTTCTGTTGCAAATGAATTAAATAATCTAATGTTTGTTTAGAAATTTGTTTTTGCGTGTTTAATAATGTTCCATCAATATCTGTAATTAGTAATTGTAATTTATTCATATAGCCTCTTTCCACTAGGCAATATTATATATGCAAAAAACAAAAAATCTCTAAAACGGGAATTATATCCAATTTTAGGGATGATTTTATTGAATGGATTCTAAATAAATAGCATATTGAAGAAATAATATTTCAACGGTTATATAAAACATACTTGTAGGAGAAAAATGTTTTCCATGAATGGAGAAGTCTCTATGAGAACATAGATAATATAAATTTTCATCTGAGATTCTTGCGATTGGATTATCTAGAAATAAAGTGAGAGAAAGTATTTTAGCATTTTTTTCTTTGCATTTTTGCACAAATTCTACATCTGATTGTTGGCTGGCTTGAACTGAAAAAACAATAACTAAATCATCGCTTGTTAAATTGTTAACCAAATAATCCATTTCATTTGAACCATAAACAATATTTATTGATTTGTTTAGCTTAAAAAAGAATCTTTTTAAAATTTGAATCGCATGCTGTTGAACACCACCGGTTCCATATGCGAAAACATGATTTGCAGAATAGATCATTTGACAGGCTTTTTGATAATTTTGGTTTTCAGCATATTGAATGGCATTACAATAATCGTTACATATTGTTTTAATTAAATCTTGATTGATCGTATCTTCATCGTTGTTTTCCATTTTTAAATAAAATTTTAATTCACTGAAACCATTTAATGAAATTTTTTGTGTGAATCGTAAAATACTTGTTTTTGAAACATTACAATGTTCTGCTAATTCAGAAATGGACATGTTTTCACAAGTTTTCTTGTGTCCAAGTATATATCTCCAGATATATAAATCATTTAAATTCAAATCACTATAATATTTATTTACTAAGTCATCAAGTTTCATAAAAATCACCTAACAATATAATATAATCATAAAAGCGTTTACAGTCAATTGGAAAAAATTACATATTATGGAAAAAACATCTTAAAGTGCACTCAAATACCGAATCGCGTTGAACTATTGTTTCTATTTTTTCTTGGTGGTAAGGTATCGTTGTCGAAAGAAAATAGCATGTTAGGAGGAATAGATATGAGAGAAAAATCAGCTATTTGTATTGCAGGTGGAGGAAGTACTTTTACACCAGGAATCGTATTAATGTTAGTAGAAAACCAAGATCGTTTCCCAATTTCTAAAATCACTTTATACGATAATAATGCAGAAAGACAGGATAAACTTGCAGAAGCTTGTGCGATTATGTTAAAAGAAAAAGCTCCAGAAATTGAATTCAATTGGACAACAGATCCAGAAACAGCTTTTACTGGAATTGACTTTGTTATGGCACACATTCGTGTTGGATTATATGCAATGCGTGAAATGGATGAAAAGATTCCTTTGAAATATGGTGTTGTAGGACAAGAAACTTGTGGTCCTGGAGGAATGGCTTATGGTATGCGTTCAATTGGGCCAGTTATTGAAATCTTAGATTACATGGAAAAATATTCACCAAATGCTTGGATGTTGAACTACTCAAACCCAGCAGCTATCGTTGCCGAAGCAACTCGTCGTTTGCGCCCTGGACATCGTATTATCAATATTTGTGATATGCCAGTTGGTCTAGAAACAAATATGTGTTCAATTATTAAAGATGAAACAGGTAGAGAATTAACTCGTAAAGACATGGAAATCCGTTATTATGGTTTGAACCATTTTGGATGGTGGACACAAGTCCAAGATAAAGAGGGCAATGATTTAATGCCAATCTTAAAGAAACACATTTCTGAAATGGGATACGCAAATAATTCGCCTGAATTCCAACACAGAGATCCATCTTGGGTTGAAACATATACAAAGGCAAAAGATGTATATGCATTGGATCCAGAAACAATTCCAAACACATATTTAAAATATTACTTATATCCAGACTTTGTAGTAGAACATTCAGATCCAAATTATACTCGTGCTAACGAAGTTATGGATGGACGTGAAAAAACTGTATTTGGACAGGCAAAAGCCATTGTTGAAAATGGCACTTCAAAAGGAAATGAATTTGCGGCTGGAGTTCACGCTTCATTTATCGTAGACTTAGCATGCGCATTGAAATTTAATACACACGAAAGAATGTTGTTAATTGTTCCTAATGAAGGAGCTATTGAAAACTTTGATCCAACTGCCATGGTAGAAATTCCATGTTTGGTAGGTTCAAATGGACCAGAACCATTAAAGATTGGAGAAATCCCAACATTCCAACGTGGATTGATGACAGAACAAGTATGTGTTGAAAAACTAGTTGTAGAAGCTTGGATTGAACATAGTTATCAAAAGATGTGGCAAGCAATTACATTAAGTAAAACAGTTCCAAGTGGAAAAGTTGCTAAACAAATCCTAGATGATTTGATTGAAGCAAATAAAGATTTCTGGCCTGAATTAAAATAATAAATAATTAGAAAGAAGAGAAGCTTAACTATTATTAGATCCTTGACAACTAAAGTGACTTAATTAATGGTTAAGCTTTTATTTATGTAATGGAGATAATAGAATGAAAAAATATAATGTTGTAATTGTAGGTGGTGGAAGCCACCGTAATCCAGATTTAATGGCAATGTTAGCCGATAACAAAGATCGTTTCCCAATTCGTCGTATTTGTTTATATGATACAGAATCAGAACGACAAGAAATAATGGGAAAATATGGTGAAATATTAATGCGAGAATACTATCCAGAATTGGAAGAATTCGCATATACTACAGATCCTGATGTTGCTTTTAAAGATGTAGACTTTGCCCTAATGCAAATTCGAGCAGGCCGTTTACCAATGCGTGAAAAAGATGAAAAGATTTCTTTGAGTCATGGTTGTGTAGGACAAGAAACTTGTGGTGCTGGAGGATTCGCATATGGACTTCGTAGTGTCCCAGATATTATTGAATTAGTAAAAATGATCCGTAAACATTCACCAGAAGCATGGATTTTGAATTACTCAAATCCAGCAGCTATTGTAGCTGAAGCAACAAAACGTGTGTTCCCAGATGATCATCGAATTTTAAACATTTGTGATATGCCAATTGCTATTATGGATCAATATGCAAATATTTTGAAATGTAGTCGTAAAGATTTTGAACCACGTTATTTTGGCTTGAATCACTTTGGATGGTTTACTCATATCTATGATAAGAAAACAGGTGAAGATTTAGAACCAAAAATTAAAGAATTGATCCTTAGTGGGGAAGACTTATTTAAACTAAGTGGTGTAGATGAACATACTATGGAACCTAGTTGGATCGAAACATATAAATTTATGGCAAATATTTTGAGGGATTATCCAGAATATTTACCAAATACATACTTAAAATATTATTTATATCCAAAACATGTTGTAGAAACATCAAATCCTAACTATACTCGTGCAAATGAAGTTATGGATGGAAAAGAAAAACGTTGCTACGAAATGATGGAAGAGGTAATTAAATTAGGAAAGTTAAAAGGAACAGAATATGAAATTAAGCCTGGTCGAGGCGTGCATGCAAGTTACATTGTAGATTTAGCTTGTGCAATTATTAATAACACAAATGAAATCTTCTTGATTATTACTAAGAATAAAGGTGTAATTCCAAATGTGGATGAAAACATGATGGTTGAAGTTGCGTGTCGAGTAGGTGCAAATGGAGTAGAGCCATTAGCATTAGATCCAATTCCAACATTCTATAAGGGAATGATGGAAAATCAATATGCTTATGAAAAATTAACTGTAGATGGATTGTTTGAAAGAGATAAAACAAAATTATTACAAGCGTTAGCTTTAAATAGAACAGTAACGGATACAGATACAGCGAAAGCAATTTTAGATGATTTGATTGAAGCAAATAAAGATTATTGGGGAAAATATTTTAAATAATATGGGGAGAAATAAAAATGAAAAAATATAACGTATGTATCGTAGGTGGAGGAAGCACTTATACATTAGGATTCTTAAAATCATTTGCTCGTATGCAGGAAGAATTCCCATTGAATAAACTTGTATTGTTCGATATCGATGGAGAAAGACAGAAACCAATCGGGCAATATGGAGAAATCATGTTTAAAGAAAGATATCCAGAATTGGATTTCTCATATACAACAGATCCTGCTGAAGCTTATAAAGACATGGACTTTATCTTTATGCAGATGCGTGCAGGTGGACTTCACA
>NZ_VUMR01000085.1 GCF_009696075.1 Holdemanella porci
GTACTACTTAGATTGAAAAACATCTATAAAATCACTCGCTTAAAGGATTTGAAAAACGAGTGGTTATTCGTGTAAGTGATAAAAAGAAGAATTATAGCAAAGTCACCAAATTGCTAGTTAAGCCTTATTTTTTTAAAGATGGGTTCCAGTGTTCGTTTGGTTCTAATCCTAAGAAATCACAAACTGTAGCTGCAACATTTGACAATCCTAGATCTTCGCCTTCTTTTAATTCACATTCCGCATTGTATACGATGAATGGAACTGGTGCTAATGTGTGGCTAGTCTTACTTTCATCATCCGCATTACCGTGGTCTGCAGTAACTAATAAAATACCATTTACTTTATTTACTGATTCAATAACACGTGCTAGTTCTAAGTCTACAGATTCAACACCAATGATAGTTGCTTGTAAACTTCCAGTGTGTCCTACCATGTCACCGTTTGGATAGTTTGTACGAATGAAATCATAGTTTCCACTTTCGATTGCTTCACACAATTTATCAGTGATTTCAGCAGCCTTCATCCAAGGCCTTTGTTCGAATGGAACGACATCACTTGGGATTTCAACATAAGTTTCTAAAGACTCATCAAATTTTTCTGAACGGTTACCATTCCAGAAATAAGTAACGTGTCCATATTTTTGTGTTTCACTGATTGCATATTCACGAATACCATGTTTACACAATTCTTCTGTTAATGTATATTTAATCTTTGGTGGTTCCGTCAAATAGTTCTTTGGAATTTGTAAGTCTGCATCATATTGTAACATACCTGCAAATTTAACATTTGGAACTTTAACACGATCAAATTTATCAAATGAAGCATCTCCATCAAATGCTAAAGAGATTTCTTGAGCACGGTCACCACGGAAGTTGAACAATACAACACTATCTCCATCATCGATAGTTCCTACAGGTGCACCATCTTTCGCAATAACAAATCCTGGAAGATCTTGGTCAACAACATTTAATTCTTTACGATACGTTTCAATAGCTTCTGTAGTTGAAGCAAATTGTCTTCCTTCACCCATTACGTGAATTTTCCATCCACGCTCAACCATAGACCAGTCAGCTTCATAACGGTCCATTGTGATTTGCATACGTCCACCACCACTAGCGATGCATGCGTGGAAATTGTCATCATTTAATTCTGCCATAAATGATTCAATATCATTTACATATTCTAAAGCTGAAGTTGCAGGAACATCACGCCCATCAAGTAATGCATGAACACGAACTTCCTTAATGCCTTCATTTTTAGATTCTTTAATCAAAGCCTTTAAGTGAGAAATATTAGAGTGTACGTTTCCATCACTTAAAAGACCGATGAAATGCATTTTGCTGTCTTTTGCATTTTCAGCTAAATCCTTCCAAGTTTTAGAATTGAAGATTTCTCCAGACTCAATATTTTCGTTAACTAATTTAGCTCCTTGAGAATAAATTTGTCCACAACCTAATGCGTTATGTCCAACTTCTGAGTTACCCATATCTGAATCTGTAGGAAGTCCTACTGCAAGTCCATGAGCACGAAGTTGTGTATGTGGACATTCTGCCCACAATTTATCAAGTGTTGGTTTGTTGGCTAATGCAACAGCATTGTTCTTCTTATCTTCACGAATACCAATACCGTCCATAACAACCAAAATTACTGGTCTCTTTTCCATTGTATTTTTCCTCCATTAATCGATAATAATATAACACTAACTAGGCCTTTTTTCAATGAACTCATCTCAACAAATGAATTTTTTCACAAAAAGAAAAAGCCGCTTAACGGCTTTGATAACGAGATAAAAATTGTTGTGTTCTTTCTTGTTGAGGATGCGCGAACAATTGTTCAGGAGTACCCTGTTCTGCAATGACACCTTTATCCATAAAAATAACACGATCACTGACTTCTCTGGCAAACTGCATTTCATGTGTTACGATAACCATTGTCAAACCTTCATCAGCTAACTTTTTCATGACATCCAAAACATCGCCAACCATTTCTGGATCCAGTGCACTAGTTGGCTCATCAAACAATAACACTTCTGGATCCATACACAAGGCACGAGCAATCGCAACACGTTGCTTTTGTCCACCAGAAAGTTTAGTACTAGGCTTATTTGCAAACTCTTTCATTCCTACTTCATCTAAGAATTTTAAAGCTGTAGTTTTTGCTTCTTCTTTCGATTTTTTTAAGACACGAATCTGACCTAACATACAGTTTTCTAAAACAGTCAAATTATTAAATAAGTTAAAACTTTGGAACACCATTCCAACCTTAGAACGATATTCATTGACATCCATTTGACCACTTAGAATATCTTTACCATGATATAGAACATGGCCTCCATCCATTCTTTCTAATAGGTTTACACATCTTAACATTGTACTCTTACCAGATCCACTCGACCCAATGATAGTAACCACTTCTCCTTTATGAATATCGAAATCTACATCATTTAATACTTTAAGATTTCCAAAATGTTTCTGGAGATGTTGAATTTGAATAATTGTTTCCATAAATACCCTCCTAGCTACAGAAATCTTTCATACTGCTTTCGCTATCCATTCTTTTTTCAAGATAATTCAATAAGAAAGAAGCAAGTGTTGTTAAAATTAAATATAAAACTGCTGAAACCATAAACGTTTCAATATAACGATAGTTACTTCCTGCTACAGATGTTGTCTGGAAGTACAATTCAGTTACCGTAATAACATTCAACATTGAACTATCCTTAATATTTACAATCAATTGGTTACCAATAGAAGGAAATGAATTCTTAATGGCCTGAGGAAATACAACATACATCAAAGTTTGCTTCGTTGTCATACCTAAAGACATCGCAGCTTCATTTTGTCCTTTATCCACAGACTGAATTCCAGAACGAATAATTTCAGCCATATAAGCACCTGTATTGATTGAAATAATAATCAAACCTGCTGTAATCGGAGTCCATCCAATCACAGGCTTTCCTAAATAGTAAATAAACATAGCTTGAACCATCATTGGTGTACCTCTGAACACCCAAATATACAATCCCGTAATGATTTTACCTATTCTTTTTAAAACTTTAATACCCGTTGAATCATATTCATTGATTTCAATCGCACGAATGCCGCCGACTAATAAGCCGACGACAAATCCTGCAAACGTACCAACAAATGCGAACAACAAAGTCATCTCAATTCCATATTGGAAAAGAGGTAGATTATGAACAAATATGTTCCAAGCTTTCGCAAAATCAATACGCATAATTAATCCTCAGTTGGTTGGTTTTCTACTGCATGTTCCATCATTTCTTCACGTTCTTCATCACTAATACTATCCAATGCTTTTTGAACTTTTTTGAAGAATTCAGAATCACGAGAACCTTCTTTTAATGCGATTGAAACAGTTGTATCACAATCAAAACCATGTCCATCTGCAAATTGAACGACTGTTAAGTCAGGGTTAGCTTCTACAACACCTTTGGCAACTGCCATTTCAGCAGTAATTCCATCCACTTCGTGTTGTTGTAAAGCCAATACCATTTCTGGATAAGTAGCCTTTGGTGTTACGTGATTTACGCCTTTAATTTGATCAATGACTGAATCATAGTTTGTTGATTTTTGACCAACAATATTTTTACCTGTAAATTGTTGAATATCTGTATATCCAGCTTCTTCACTATCTTTACGAACAATCATGATCATTCCCTTTGAATCATAATATGGAGTTGTAAAGTCAGCCCCTTCTTCACGATCTTCATTTTTAGTCATACCAGCGATAATCGCATCGATTTCATCACCCTCTAAAGCTGGAATCAATCCATCCCATGCAGTTTTCTTAATGACTAATTTCTTTCCTAATTTTTTTGCGATCTTTTTTGCGATTTGAACATCATATCCATCCGCATATCCAGATTTTCCTAATTTTACAGAAGTATCTGTTTTTGTAGATGTCTGCCAGTTAAATGGAGCATATCCACATTCCATTCCTACGACAAATGTGTCTTTATCTTCTGATGTTGTAGCTGTGTTTGATCCACATCCTGTTAGTGCAAAAGCACATACCATGGCAGATGCCATTAATTTTTTAAAGTTCATATTTCTTTTTCTCCTTCTCTAATCGGTAAAGAATAGAAAAAAAACTATGCGGGCATACCACATAGCTAAAAATATCTCATTAACTATAAGATAACGCCTCTTCCTGACGAAGGAGTGTTATAAGTATTCCTTATAACCCCAAGAAACAAAATTGCCATTTTATCTCTTTCGGCATTGGTTACCTTTCAAACACTTCACAGTCTGCCAACTCCATGTTTTACTCTGATGCAATGCTGCCTCTATCTTTACTCGATTCACTTTATAGTGCCTATTATACTCGTCATATACATAGTGTCAAGAAAGAATTTGCAAATTTTCATAAAACTGTAAATATTTTCATCATTTCTTTAAGCTTCTTTTAAGTTTTAAAGACTATTCTATAGACAGAAATAAACAG
>NZ_VUMR01000086.1 GCF_009696075.1 Holdemanella porci
AAATGGACCCAGACAACTAAATGTTGTCTGAGCCCAATATCAGCTATAAACCATTTTGGGGTATATGCCGCCCCTTAAATTCTTGGAGAGCAAATTCACCTAACCCCATCCAAATTTATTGCGCCTATACAATTTAATAATCTAATAAATATTCTTCCAACGAATCTGCCAACTTTGTAATTTTATGTTGTGCAGAGGCTCCATATACTTTACCATCTTTATCTTGGAATACAATAATTCCATCATCACCTGATATTTCTACAGCATAGAATGATAAAGGTAAAGCAGGAATCTCTTCTCTAGCTAAAATTGTTTGCTCTACAACACTCAGTCTTTTATGCCTTACCACACCTAAGAATTCATGGCCATCTGCACTTGCACAGCCAAACTCTTTTGTATAAGAAATAAACTCCTTTGAGAAAGACAATCCTAATTCTTCTTCAGCCTCAATAATTTCTTTTTCTGCTGCTCCTTTTGGCATAGAAACAAAGTCTTCATCTTGCTTTAATTGTTTTACAAATGACATATATTCACTTCCTTTATCCTAACATAGTAGCCATTGTCATCCAAAATTGTTGACGTTGTTTCTTAAACGCTTTTTTATCAATTTCACTAATTTCCTTAAATCCATGAAGAAACTTACTATCGTGTTCTTCTCGTGTTAACACCGCTAAAGTTGCATCATTCTTCTGACCAATGTGATGTAATTCATATTTATGCCCATTTTTATCTAAAGGACTATACCCTTCGGCCATTCGTTCCAAATTAGTATGCCCCATTTCATCGACAAGATTAAGGTCAATATTTTCTTTTATTAGCGCCGTTTTACCATTCACCATCTTTGCCTTTAAATCTGCAGATTTAAGTGCATTATATTCATCCATATTATGAATCTGTTTAATAACATTATTTGGATATTTAGATTCCTTTTGAATCATTGCCGCTTCATTCATTGATAAACCATTAAGTGTCATTCCTTTTAAAGCAATTGCTTCAGATGCTCCACCTTGAACAACACCTGTAATAGCTCCCATTTTAAAACCTTCACTACCAGATACAGCTGCCTCTTTTAAAGATCTTTCAACATCTCCGGTTTGTATACCAGTGACAATGCCTGTTGCCGTTGCACCAATTGCACCACCAGATAAAGCCATCACAGTTCCTGTTTTAGCAGAGGCTGCAAATATCATACTTATTGCCGGTGCCCCTGTACCTGCAGTTGCTGCAGAAACTGTAACACAAACTAGTATTACACCTGTTCCAACCGCAACATTCTTCGCAACTTTTTCAAACGTTTCATCATAAGATTCAAATGGTTGAACAATAGTTTCCCCTGTATCACTTAATGTAAATACATACTTTTGATCCTTATAAACACTCTCAATATCTTTTAAAGAATATCCAAAAAACACATTTGATTTTGAATTATACTCTAATTCATCTAAATATTCTTGTGATATATAAGCCGTATCAACATTATCTACATAATAACCATCCGGAATGCTTTCGACAACATTTGAATACACATCATCTCTTACATATCTCAACAAATCTTCATCATTCAACGAATCAAAATTAGGTTCGTATTTGTATGTTGTTATTTCTTTTTTCTCTTCTGTGGTTTTCTTATCTACATTTTCAGAATTAGTATTTGTATTACATCCAGTAACGCAAAACAAACTAAATGACATTAGACACAAGAAGATATTTTTAATTATTCTTTTCATTAGTTTAATTCCTCAAGATCAGTATCTTTTAATGTTCCGTTCTTTTTCAGTGTGTGCCCCAAATGAATCTGTTCATTCAGTTCATCAACCGAAATGCCATATTTCGATAATGCTTTATAATACTTATTATTTCCAACATAAATAGTTTTAGTAACTGGGTCAGCATCTGAATATTGATTTTTTACAGTAAATGTATAAATTCCTTCTGCCTTGTATTCTTCATTGTCTTTAGCTGGACGATTAAATCGAACATCCTCAGTCAAGTATCCATCTTTATCAACCTTAACAATAGATTTTTGAACATCGATGGTTAAATATCTAGATTTTGCCATATCCAGTTTAAAACCTTCATTCGCTATAGATTTCTCAGACAATTCACTTCCTGTAGAAAGATCAAACGGATATACCATGCAATTTCCATTGCGAATTTTAAAAGGGAAAGTTATTTTATAATTTGTGTAACTATGACCTACTGTTCTATCTTTTTCAATCTCATAATCTAAAGTTAGTTCATAATCTCCTTCTTCAAAAAGTTGAACTTTTGTATCTGCAGACACTGAAGCATTTGCCTTTAAAAAATCAGTGTATACAATAGGTTCATATTTATTCCCTTCAAAATCTGTTTGTTGAATAATCAACGTACCATGATTAAAATTAGTTTTACCAACCTGAAAATGCTTATCATAACCATTTTTATCCTCTGATATTTTTAACATCGGATCCCCATTTAATTTGTTAATATCTTGTTTTAAAGTGAACCATAATGTAATTTTATCCCCTACATTTTTTAAGAACACATTATCTTCTGTCGTTGCTTCTCTTGTAAATCCATTTATAGTAAATGTTCCCAAAGTCCATCCAAAATGTGGATCGTCCTGATCTAATTCATTACTTTGAGAATAACCGTTATCTTTTCCTGTATTTACTACAGATCCAAGCTCTTTTCTAGGTGTCGTTAACACATTCTCTGTGCCACTATTTTTATTACTGATATAAAACGAATATACTTCCATACATTTTTTTGTCTTTGTTTTTGTTGTATCAACAAATAAAACCTTACTATCTTTTCCTTCTTTTCCTAGTGTATACGCAATAACGACTCTATAATAACAACCATTATCCAATTCAATATCTGTTGTCGTATACAACTTTTTATTTGATTTTTTTTTGTTAAAAAAATCTGTAACAACTTTACGTGTGGTCCACGTATTGTTGTCAGGAGAAGATTGTACAATTGCTACACCTTTATTCATTTTTCCTTCTAATGAGATATCATCCACTTTTTTAGAAGAATCATTTACTAAATGCCATTTTTTATCAGTAGCTTTCATCTTTTTTGAAGAAGCTTCATAACAGAAACTAACCATTCCATCATTAACTAGAAATTCTGATTTATTTGCAGAATCAAACTGATTTAAATCACCTTTCAATAACATTTCACCCATTGTTTTGTTTTCATTTACTTTATTCGCCTTTTTGCCAGATAAGCTATAAGTAGATTTTCCTTTAAATTCCATCACAACAGGTTCTACATCAACATTTAATTTCTCCGCTTTTACACACAAAAAACTAGATTGTGCAGCCAACCCTACACAAAGAATCATAGATATTATTTTTCTTTTCATAAACGCCCTCATATTATTTGTTATATTATAATTTAATTATAACTACTTTATTTATCTTTTACCAATTGTTTCATACATCTGACTTTTTATTATTACTAATTCATCTAACCCTTAAAAAAAAGCCATCAATCGATGGCTTTAGTGTGTAATTAATCTTTTTTCTTAGTTAATTCATTGAACGCATCATCCAAATCCTTTTGATCAACACCAGTTGGAGCCTCCGGAATCTCTGGAACTTGAACTACTTCTTGTTCTACTTTTTCCTCTTCTTCATTTGCTTCAACATTAGGATCTGTTAATTGTCCATAATTCATTAAGTTTGTGATTTCTTCATTTGTTAATGTTTCATGTTCATACAAATTGTTCGCAATCAAATCCAACAAATCTTTGTTTTCAGTTAAGATCTTACGGCAATTTTCATGACACTCATCTACAATCGCACGAACTTCTTTATCAATTTCAGCCGCTACACCTGCAGAATAATCACTACCTTTTGTATAATCTCTTCCTAAGAAGACATTTCCTTGAGGATCCGCATATTGGATAGGACCTAAACTAGACATACCATATACACGAACCATATTTTTGGCAATTTCTGTTAATTTTTCAATATCATTTACAGCACCCGCACTGATTTCACCAAATTGGATCTCTTCAGCTGTACGACCACCAAGTAAACCAGTGATCTGCGCAATAAATTCAGATTTTCTATGGAAGTATTTCTCTTCACGAGGTGTCATCAAGTTATATCCACCCGCATCTCCACGAGGAATAATTGTAACTTTCTGAACCATATCTGCATCTTCAAGTTTTAAACCAATAACGGCATGTCCCGCTTCATGGTAAGCCACAAGAATTTTGTCTTTTTCTGTATATTTTTTACTCTTGGCTTAACTAGCAATTTGGTGACTTTGCTATAATTTTGCGTTTTATCACTTATGCGAATAACCATTCGTTCTTCAAATCCTTTAAACGAGTGATCTTATAGATATTTTTCAATCTAAGTAGTACG
>NZ_VUMR01000087.1 GCF_009696075.1 Holdemanella porci
AAACATATGGATTTGTACAAACGATGATGGAAGATTTCCCAGACTATTTGCCAAATACATATGATGGATACTATTTATATCCAGAATATAAGGCAAGTCATTTAAATCCAAATTATACACGTGCAGATGAAGTCATCGATGGACGTGAAAAGCGAGTGTTCAAAGAATGTGAAGAAGTCATTAAAGCAGGAAAACTAGGAGACAAATTCCACGCAATCAGTGATGCACATGCAGAAATGATGATCAAAGTAGCAGAAGCCATCGCATTCAATACATTAGGAAGATTCATTTTGATTGTAGAAAACAATGGAGCCATTGCGAACATGCAAGATGATGCAATGGTAGAAGTAGTATGTGAATTAGGAATCAATGGACCAAGACCATTGCGTGTAGGAAATATTCCACAATTCTATTTAGGATTATTAGTACAGCAAGTATCATGTGAAAAGCTATTAGTAGATGCATATTATGAACATTCATATCAAAAGGCATTTGAAGCATTTACATTGAACCGATTGATCAATGATGCAAAAGAAGCACGAAAAATTCTAGATGCATTGATTGAAGCTAATGGAGATCAATGGCCTGAATTGAAATAAGATAACTAATTATGTAAGGCTCTCATGATATATAATATAGAATTTGTGTTTATGAGAGTCTTATTTTAAAATGGGAAAGAAAATTTTTGGGAAAGTATATGAAAAATAAAATAATGGGATTCTTCTCTGATTTAGGAAGAAGTTTGATGATGCCAATTGCTGCATTAGCTGCTTGTGGTATCGTATTAGGTTTATCAAGTGCATTAATGAAACCGCAAGTACAGGAAGTTTTACCTTTCTTAGCTGCTAGTGTGCCTTTATTTATTATCTCAACTTTAAATAAGGTATCAGGTATTGTATTTACTTTAATGCCAGTCTTATTCTCAATTTCTATTGCGTTAGGATTAGCTAAAGAAGATAAAGGTGTAGCAGCTTTTGCTGGATTCTTAGGATATTACGCATTTTTAGTAGCTTCTAGCTGTATGATTCAAACTGGAGTCATGGACTTTAGTGCAATGAAAATTTCTAATATTTTGGGTGTTGATACTGTAGATATGGGAGCCACTGCAGGTATTATTGCCGGTTTAGTAACGGCATGGCTACATAATAAATATCATAAAGTACAATTCCCTGCTGCAATTGCCTTCTATGGAGGAAAACGATTTGTAGCATTAATTGTTATTGTAACTATGGCTGGTATTGGATTGGTTATGCCATTAATTTGGGAACCTATTTCTGTAGGAATCAATGGCTTAGGTGATTTGATTCATTCAGCTGGTGCATTTGGAGTATTTATTTTCGGTACTTTAGAACGATTATTAATTCCAACTGGACTTCACCACGTATTAAATTCATTATTTAGAACAACTCCATTAGGTGGAACATTCCAAGGAGTAGAAGGATGTTTAAATATCTTCTTACAATTTGTTGATAAAGTTCCTTTAAAAGATTTACAACCATATACTCAATTCTTAGGACAAGGTAAAATGCCATTTATGATGTTTGGTTTACCAGCTGCAGCTTTAGCTATTTATCAAACTTCACCAGCCGAAAAGAAACAAAAAGTCAAAGCATTGATGATTGCCGGCGTTGCTGCAAGCTTTGTTTCAGGTATTACAGAACCACTTGAATTCTCATTTATGTTCATTGCACCAGCATTATTTGTATTCCATTCAATTATGGGTGGTATTTCATTCATGTTGATGACAGTTTTAAATGTAATCATTGGTAATACAGGTGGAGGAATTATTGACTTCTTTATCTGGGGTGTATTCCAACCAGGATCTAATTGGTATTGGGTTATTGTTGTCGGTGTATTCTATGCAGTCATTTACTATTCTGTATTTAAATGGTATTTATCAAAGAAAAATATTTCGATTGATGTATCAGATGAAGATGATGATGCTTCTAGTAATATGTCATTAGATGAAAAAATGGTTAATACAGTAAATACAATTATTGAAGGACTTGGTGGAAGAGATAACATCGTTGTTGTTAATAACTGTATTTCTAGACTTCGTGTGGATGTTAAAGATATGGCAGCTGTAAACGAGGATATGTTAAAGAAAACAGGATCAATGGGTATTGTTAAACCTAGTGATACTCATATTCAGGTTATTTATGGACCTAAAGTTGAAAAAATTGCAGATGCCGTTCGTGAAGTATTAAAATATTAAACTAAAAAAGCAGGAAGTATTTTAAGCTCCCTGCTTATCTATATTATGACGCAAATATTCAATGATAAATTGTACTAATAGAAAAGATGTTAATTTTGTTAATAATGGAGGCGTTTCTAATTTTGCTTCGTGAGTTGATATATAGATGTCGTTCGAACTTAATAAAGAAGAATCTAAATCTGTACTAGAAATCCAAATGATTTTCACGTGTCGTTCATGACATTGTTTTACAATGGGCTCATATATAGATTTATCTCCATAATTTGTGAAAATGAAAAGAACAGCATTATCTGGAAATGATTTAGAAAGTGCAGACAAAAAATCAATCCAATCTATATAAATACATGGAATGTCCATTGTATTTAACATAGATTGTAAATATTTGGCAGGTAAGCTTGACATATTTCTGCCATAAATATAGATAGATTTATGATTTTTGATTTCAGAACAAATTTGTTCGATTATTTTATCATCAATATTGTCAATAAAATCTTTTAAAATAGAGGTGCGATGTGGAATGGTATCCCATGCATTTGTAGATTTATTTGTAAGATTAAGCTCATTTTTTAATTGGAATTTAAGTTCATTGAACCCTTTGAAACCTAGCTTTTGACTGAATCGAATAACGGTTGCATTGGATACATATAATTCTTTACAAATATCACTTAGAGATAAATAAACGATATTGTTTAAATGATCTTTAAAATATTGATAAATAATTTGTTCACTAGAAGTTAAATTGTTAACATCTACTGTATCAAGAAATGATTTCATGGTCTATTCCTTTCTTATATTCGTTGAAAAATTCGATGAATACACTTAATACAAAGAAAGTACAAAATCTTGAAGTTGAATCAGCACCTTCATTCTCCGTTTTTTTAGAAAAAAAACGGATATTGTAGTTAGATATTTCAGCTAAATCATTATTTTCAATGGAAGAAATTGAAATGACAATCATGCCATGAAGCTTTGCTTCTTTAGCTAAGTTTAGTGTAGATTCAAATTTACCTGAGCTAGAAATAAAGATAAAAATATTACCTTTATCAAGAGTTTGAATGTAGTGGTGTGTCATTTTAGCTGCAGGAGATTTGTATATATTTTGACAACCTGATATAAACAGCATACTCTCTAAATAATCAACGGAAATATCAGTTAAACCAGCAGGTGAATGAATATAAACAGGCGTATTACTTGATAGTAACTTGGCAATTTGAAAAAGGTCCTCGGTATTCATTAAGCTAGTTGTACCTTCTAAATCTGTGATAATGGATTTTTTAATCGATTGAACGGAATAATTAGTAACATTTTTAGAAGATTCTTCTTCTTGACGACGCAAGAAAAATTTTAATTCTGGAAATCCACTGAAGCCAAGCTTTCGGCAAAAACGTAAAACTGTAGATGTAGAATAGTTAATTTCTTTTGCGAATGTTTGAATGCTCATGATACTGATTCTATCTTCGTTATCATGAATATATTGTAAAATGTTAAGTTCTTTATTTGATAAAGAATTTAGAGGAATATTTAAATTTAATTTCAAGGGAAACATCCTTTCTTCTTTTATAATTATAAAGTTTTTTTTTGGAGGTGTAAAACATGTTTTTATTTAAGAAAAGAAAAAATAGTAATGATTTGAAAGCATATATAAGTGGTGACTTGATTTCAATCGATCAGGTAAACGATGATGTGTTTTCACAAAAAATGATGGGAGATGGTATTGCCATTAAACCAAAGGGAAATGAAGTATATGCTCCTTGTGATGGAAAAGTGACTGCCATATTTGATAGTACAGAACATGCGGTAGGATTAACATTGGATAATGGTATGGAAATATTGATTCATTGTGGATTAGATACAGTGAATTTAACGGAAAAAGTTTTTAGTTGTAAAGTAACAAAAGAACAAAAAGTAAAACAAGGTCAACTATTAATTACTTTTGATCATGACAAACTAAAAGCAATGAATTATGAAGACGTGATTATGCTAGTTTTATTAAACCCTGGTAACGCAAAGAATATAAAATTTGTATCTGATCAAGAGGTTAAGGCTAAAGAAAGTGTAATCGCTACATTTGAATAAAAAGGTGAAAGTCAAATCTTAATGATTTGGCTTT
>NZ_VUMR01000088.1 GCF_009696075.1 Holdemanella porci
AATACAACACGAATTCACTCACATTGTGAATATGAATCTCCACAAAATTTTGAAAAACAATATTTGAAACATAAACATTAAAAAAACAGATATTTAAGTTGTCTTAAATCTTGACATAGTACCACTTTGATTCCTTCTTCATAAGAAACTGCATCCAAAATATTTGTAGAAGATTCTCTACGATACATATATTCTGTGATTGTGTCTTCTACAGTTTCAAACATTAACAATTGTGCCTGAACAATTTGTTTGTCTTCAGATTTTAAATTTGAATAATTATAAATTCTAGTGTTGTAAGTCATTCTTTTTTCCTCCTTTTGACTTAGGTTTTTCCATTTCCATCTCATCTAACTCAACAGAATAAACACGATCATTTTGTTGCTCTTTAAAAATATGAGCCATCAATTCACTATCATTCTTTGTTGCTTCGTATGAATCCAAATATGCGTTATCCACTAAATGGAATTTTTTCTTTTGTGTTTTCTCACTTTCCACTAATTCTGTGGCCGTTATCTTTAATGCTGCTTCTTCATTTAGTTCCAAACTATCTGGAGTCTTATTCAAATCCATCAACAACAGTGTTTCATTAAACAAGATGGGTTCTTCCTCTTTTAATGTTTTCATTTGTTTAAACATAATATTTAAAAATTGTTTTTTCACTTGATCATTAACCAATACTTCTACCGGCTGATCTAAAATATCTTTATAATGCTTTGATGGCACTACGGTTGGTTGTTTTGTGTCTGGATTGATATATGCATAAGTCATACGACTAATATTTTCACAGACCTCTTTGATCTTCATTTTTTGAAATAAATCAAATTGTTTATTTAAATTAATCCACCTCTTTCTAATTTCTTATAAACAATAAAAAAGAGTTTCTACTTAACAGAAACTCCTATATTTGATTATCCTTTAAATTCTTGTTCAATCTTTGGATCGTAGATTCTATAAAATTCTTGTCCTAATATCTCGTGCGCCTCGCGATTTAATTTCATAAATAATAAACCAGTAGCCATACAACTAATTTCAACATTATATTTAAATGTCATGAAATCAATGATATTCTTTATCACTCTTTTTTATTCCTAATAAATCGTTTATGGTTTCTTCAGATGCAACATTATTTTTAATAAACATCTCTCTTACAATATCCACTTGTAGAGCTTGTTCTAAAAAGCATTTACTAAAATACACGGCAAATCCAGGAATATGATTTGTATGATAATACTTGTTTAATATCTCTCTAAATATCATAAATGGAATCGTGTCTATACCATAATCATTTATATCTTTGATTTTAGGTTCCTGGATAATTCGAATATGGTTATTAGACAAATTCTGTAGTATGAAAGCTGCTCCAACCTCAGAAGCCACACTATCAAAAACACAATAATCAAATTCTACAATTCCTGATTTTGATTTTGTCATTTGATAAAAAATTGTATCTGCATCATATAAAAACACTACTTTATCTTCAGTTGATTCAATCAATTTAGCTACTATCGTTTCTATGCCCATCGTAAATCCTCCTCAATTCATATATTGACTAATTCAAATATACAATTAAGAGAACCTTTTGTCCTCGACCAAAAATTATAAATCAGTCGATGATAACATAATTTTATGAATTAATTCATCATTTACATCTTTAAAGTTCACAGGATGATTATCAAAACATTGATAGTTACGTCTTGCAATTATCATAATCTTTTGTGTTGTACCTCTACCTACTTCATCATTATCCAAATGGAAAACAATAATTTGAACATTGGGATTTCTTTCTAAAAAGGCATTTAATGCAATCGGCATATCAGCTTCATTTTTTGCTGCTATCTTTTCACAAGCTCCACCTAAAGATAAATAATTAAAAGACTTGTAATCAATATCCTCCATTTTTAATAGTGTCATATAAGACAATAAATCAATGGCTGCTTCAAAAACATGAAGAACATTGCTTTCTTTATTTTGATAATTAAAGCTAAAAGCCTTATTACTTCCTGTATGTTCTAATTTAAAATCTTTAAATATATTTCGCTTAAATGCATAAGCAGGCATATCACCATCATACCCAACAAACACAGCATTTCGAAAATTTGCTGACTGATAAAGCATCCCTTTAGAAATAAAATAATCAACAATTTCTCTATCTATTTTTCGCGTTTCACACAAATAACGAATCACTAAATTATTGTTTTTATCTTTCTCAGGAAGCTCGAATGGTTTAGTTTCTTTTTTATGATAATACGTAACAACTGGATTACTAATGTTCATTAAGCTGGCCAAATAGTTACACGCTTCTTTAAAATCATATCCTTCTACAGCAATCAAATAATCCAATGCAGTTGTACCACCTACACCTTGCGACCACCAATACCACTTGCCGTTTGAAAAGTGCAATGAATCATGTTCTCTATGATAGTAATCCTTCTTTCCATTTTTTACTAATAATGAAGGATGATAGTTATTTAAATAATCAAATGCCGATAGTGTCCTAACATTTTCAAGTACCGATTTTCGAATAAACTTTTTACTCATTTTTCCAACTCCTTAAGTTTAGGTGCCATCATTCCTATACCATTCTGTTTACAAAAGCTTCTTACAGTATTTGGATTTTCTTTGATAGATAGTTCTTTATCTTCAGTATAAATAGTTTGCACTTTATACTTTTGATCAACAACATTTGTAAGCCATTCATGCATAAAATGATTCAGTTCTCTAGCACGTATTGAATCTCCATCTACTCTTTCAAAGTATTGAAGTGAATCCTGCTGATAGGTCTGTGGATATAGCATCCTGTTCTTTTTATCAACCGTAAATTCAACATCTGGATCAGCCATCACATCCCCATTTAAAACATAGTTATGGGCCATAGCCAATCGATTATCCCCAATAATTTCGATATTTAAATCCATATAATTAGGTGTTCCATATTTCATATAATATGCACTGTTTGTTAATAATGGACTGGCTATTTTTTCGAATTGCTCATAGTTTCTTCTTTCAATCGAATGATCCATAAACCAGGATTGTTTTGGATCAAACTCTTCATTCATAAATGCATCATAACAAGCACTATGCAAAGCAACATGGTAGACTTCATTATTCTGATACAAATGATCTTGTACTTTATATTCTTTATTATCTGTCAAAAGATTCGATATTTCTTGATCAATCGTTTCATGAATATCTGAAGTTGTAATATTTGAATCCGACATAACTTCTTTATACTGTTCCATCACGGATGCAATTTTAAGTACAATATCATGATTCAATTCTTCCATTTCCCCTGGAGTAATATATTGATTTTCCTTTTCTAGCATATGCAAATTCTCCTTAAACACAGGTTCTATTAGTTCAATCATTTCGTGTGCTTTACTCTGAATGTTCACTAAAATAGATTTCAATTCACTGTAATCCTTGTTGGCATAAGACGCGATATAGCCAAATGAATATTCAGAAGTATCAATTCCAAAATGGTCACAAATAACAAAAGCCAACGATTCGGCTTCAATTTCTCGTTGGCTTTGATTTTTGTCTGTTTCTTTATGAAGTATGCTGTGAGCATACTCATGTATTAATGTTTTTGCGGTTTGTAAATCCTCCAAATCTTTATTAATGACAATCTTATCTTTTCTTGGTGAATAATATCCTTTAGCTCCAGTCATAAAACTAAGATTTTCAATTTCTGTTTTAAATTCAATTGGTATTGTGCATACAGACTGAATAGTTTGAATCATGGCTTTAATTTCATTACTAGAACCTGTCAAATCATGCACTAAAGATGGAAGAGGATCTCCTGAAGTTTGTGAAATATCAAAGACAGTCGTTGTCTTAAAATGTGGTACTATGTCAAGATTTAAGACAACTTAAATATCTGTTTTTTTAATGTTTATGTTTCAAATATTGTTTTTCAAAATTTTGTGGAGATTCATATTCACAATGTGAGTGAATTCGTGTTGTATT
>NZ_VUMR01000089.1 GCF_009696075.1 Holdemanella porci
TACTACTTAGATTGAAAAACATCTATAAAATCACTCGCTTAAAGGATTTGAAAAACGAGTGGTTATTCGTGTAAGTGATAAAAAGAAGAATTATAGCAAAGTCACCAAATTGCTAGTTAAGCCAAAACATATTTAAATTCTATGGGCACAAAAACCCAAAGTACAGTCGATAAGATCGGACTTAAAAAAAATTCAAAATTAAATACATACAACCCATTTCTAGATTTAACTAACGATCAATTATGCGAATTATTTGATTCCTCTAAAAAAGAAAATGATACATATACATTTAAAATCAACACATCTAAATTAGCCACCCTTCTAGATAATATGGGATCTATAAAACTAGATGATGCAACGCTTGAAGCAACTATCAAAAACAAAAAAATCTCACACATGATTTTAAGCTTTACAGGTAAACAAACCGTAAATAAAGCAAGTGCAGATATTGATATTTCAATCGAACTTAGCATCAAAAAATTAAATAAAATCAATTTTCCAAATGATTTAGATTCGTATATAAAAGAAACTGCAGAAGATTAATTCCTCTGCAGTCTTTTATTTATTCGCTTTTTTTCAATCTCTTTTTGTTTTTGCATAACCTCATTAATTTTTTCTTGAATTAAATGAGCATATGCATCAGCGCCCTCTTCAATCGGATGAATTCCATCTGCTTCTAATAAATCTGTATGCTTAGAAATATAAGAGTTCCAATCTATAATTGTGACATTTGAATGTTTTTTAGCCAATTCATTCAGATATTTATTGTTGCTAGCTTCCCATTCAACTCCAGGCGCATACACATTGACCCAGAATATAGACTTATCTTTACCAATTATTTCTAACAGTTGTTCAACTGTATTCTCATCCAAAACACCATTTGTTCCAAGCGAAATCACAACTGTATTATGAATATTTCCTTGAGACTGATACCAACTTAAAATGTCTAGAGCATGATATATTTGTCTTGAAACAGCTGCATCTATTGTTGCATCCGGATAAATATCTTGAATATTTGTATATGCCGACAACATGACAGAATCCCCTAAACAAAACAATCCTTTGTCCGATACTTTCTGTGAGTTTCCACTCGAAGCATAGTCATCCACTTTACCTTTTTCAACACTACCATCCGATTTTGCGTTTCTCTTATTTGCCTCTATTGCTTTTTCATTTTCTGCAATCCGCTTGTGCAATTCTGCTGAATCTATTTTTTTTGAAGTTGCTAAAGCAATAACACCTGTGGCCTGAAATACAAACCCCACGATTCCACAAGCCAACACGGCTTTTTGAAATTTAGGTTTAATTTGTTTATATTTAAATACCTTCAAGAAATAGTTTGACCACACAACCAACAAAATCAATATCACAAACTCAAACAAATAGATCACAAAATTTGTATTCCAATCTTTATATTGAAATAAATAAATAACTGGATATTGCCATAAATAAATTTCATAACTATGTTGACCAATCCACTTTAACACTGGAACATCCAATGAGATTGAACTATCTGCCGTTCTTTCGACAATATACAAAGATATAACCGTCATTAATGCGAGTACAAACAAATAAACAACTGGCATTCGTCCATCAAAAATAAAGCATGAAATCACAAACACTCCAAGCAACCCAATTGAGGTATAAAAATTCTTTTTAGTTGCTTCCCCTTTTGTATAGATCCAGCCTAGAAGCATGCCCGCAAACAATGAATAAATTCGCGTATCTGTTCCATAATACAATCTTGTGACATTCACTCTACATAAATATAGAATTGGCATCACAAGCGCAAAGCCAGCTGTTACACCAAGCATAGTTTTAATTGTGAATGATTCTCCTTTTTTATCTTTCAATTTATACATTCCAAACAATAATAATGGAAAAATCACATAGAACTGCATCTCTATAGATAAAAACCATAAATGCGAGAATGGCGAAGTATTCGCAATACGCGTAAAATAATCAATACTTTGCGAAATTTGCCACCAGTTATTGAAACCAGCCAAAATACTAAACACCTGCATTTTCATGTTATACAATGCATCCTTAGCCAAAATAAAATAGATTCCCAATGTAGTAAATACCATCACAAGTAATGGTGGGTATATTCTTTTGATTCTGGCAAGATAGTAATCACGCAACGAAAACTCTTTTTGATCCATCTTCTTCTTTGCTGATACCACCAACAAGAATCCAGTTAATACAAAGAATAACACAACTCCTAAGTATCCACCTCTAAAAACACTTGGAAACATATGGAATAGTGTAATCGCAATAATCGCAACCCCACGCAATCCGTCCATTCCCCTTAAACGTCCGTCTTCTTTTTTCATATCTACATATCCCCTTAGATGCTTACTTTAAGCACCATCTATTTTAGCACAATCAAATCTTAATAATTATTAATAAATATATAATTTTTTAATATCCCTTTTTCAAAAAATACAATATAATATATTAAGATTCTGAAAGGAAAATAATATGCAAAGTATTAAGACAATTTATAAAATCGGACCAGGTCCAAGCAGTTCACACACATTTGGTCCAATGATGGCTTCTAAATATATCAATGAACAGTATCCAGAAGCTACAAGCTTCAAAATCACATTATTTGGTTCTTTAGCACTTACAGGAAAAGGACACCTTACAGATAAAATTATTTTAAAAACATTGGGTGCTAGTAAATGCGAGATCATTTTTGATATGAAAACCCCTGTTGAACATCCAAACACAATGATCATTGAAGTTTTTGACAAGGATACAAAAATTGCAGAACATACATTCGTATCTATTGGTGGTGGAAAAATCGAAATCGATGGAAAAAAAGGAAATGTAGACCCAGAGATTTATCCACACACAAAAATGGATGATATTCAAGTTTATTGTAATGAACGTCATTTACGTTTAGACCAATATATCGATGAAGTGGAAGATTCTGATTTTGACTCTTACATGAATCAAATCTTTAAACAAATGTTGAAAACAGTAAATACCGGATTAAAGAAGACTGGTGTTTTACCTGGAAGCTTGAAAATTGACCGTGTAGCGCATGCCTTACATCAGTCGGCACAAAGCTGTAATGATATCCAAGACAAAAACAGTTTATTATTAAGTAGTTATGCCTATGCAGCCAATGAACAAAACGCAAGCGGAGGCATTGTCGTAACAGCTCCAACCATGGGTAGCTGTGGCGTTCTACCCAGTCTTGTATATCATTTCTATTACGATCAAAATTATCCTAAAAAGACAATTATCCAAGGACTTAAAGTCGCTGGATTGATTGGAAATCTAATTCAGACAAACGCAACCATCTCAGGTGCCAAAGCTGGATGCCAAGCAGAAGTTGGTGCTGCCTGCTCTATGGGCGCTGCTTTTGTCGCTTATTGTCAACTTCAAAATAACGAACAAATCGAATGTGCTGCTGAAATTGGATTAGAACACCATCTAGGACTTACATGCGATCCAGTTGGCGGATACGTAATGATTCCTTGTATTGAAAGAAATGCAGTAGCTGCCCAAAGAAGTGTAGATGCCGCAAGACTTGCCAAATATTTACGTAACGTAAAAAAGAATCGTGTTAGTTTTGATATGGTTGTCCAAACCATGAATCTAACAGGAAAGAAACTTCCAATTGAACTAAAAGAAAGTGCACTTGGCGGATTAGCCGTAGTTGTGCCAGAAAAAGCTTAAAGGCCTAATTCATGTGAATTAGACCTTTCAGACTGTTGACAAAGTGACTGTCGACAGTCTTTTTAAAATCTGATAAAATATCTGTGGCAGAAACGTACTTCATAAACCCAAAAATAGTCGACGTTTCTGCCATTTATTATGCCAAAAATGATAT
>NZ_VUMR01000009.1 GCF_009696075.1 Holdemanella porci
AAGAAAACAATGGACTACGTTTCACAAGGTTAAAAGGCTTGAAGAAAAACCAACAGAATGCTTGGTTGATTTTTGCGTGCCATAATCTGAAGAAAATGTCCCTTTGGAGAGGAAAATATAGAAGAAAGCCATCAAAAAAATTCAATATATCCTTCAAAATATACAAAAAAAGACAATTTCATTTTGAAAATTGCCTATATACAATAAAAAGCCTATGTCCTTACGAAAAGGTATAGGCTTTTGTCAACAATCTGAAATAGGACAAATCGTCCTATTTCCATAATTTTTCAGGATATACACCATCTTCAATTAACTGTTTAAAGGCATTTTGTACATATTCCTTATCTTCAGCATATGTTACACCAAACCATTTATCATGCGTTTCAAGTACCTTCACATTGATACGATCTTCCCTCAATAATTCAGCCACAATATTTGGAAGCAAATACTCCTTCTTCATCGGATTATCTGAAATATTGGATAAGAACGTACTAAAATCCTTTTCTAAATAGTCTAAGAAATCTGGATAACCAGCCCACATATTCATAGAAACATTACTTTCTGGTTTTGCCCAAGCCTCCACTTCCGGATTATCACATACGATTTTATCCCCTTCAGCCTTGATTCCAGTTGTTTCATAAACTTCTTTTAATAAATTATTATCATCTACTTTACATACACCACGAGTTACAGTTCCATTCTCACTTAAAGTGTTCTTTAAAATGAATCCAGCCATGCCCATGTCAAATTCTTTTCCCATTTTCGCATGTTCAACCAAGAAATCATGTAACTTCACAAATGCTTCTTTTCCATAATAATCATCCGCATTAATAATCACATATGGTGTATCCACAACACTTTTCGCACATAGTACAGCCTGCCCTGTTCCCCAAGGTTTTGTACGACCTTCAGGACAAGTAAATCCTTCTGGTAAATCATTAATATCTTGGAATACATATTCTACATCCATATAATTTTGGATACGATTACCTATTACTTCTTTAAATTCCTCTTCAATATCCTTACGAATAATAAACACGACTTTATCAAAGCCAGCTTCTTTCGCATCATAAATTGAGTAATCCATAATGATTTCTCCATTTGGACCCATTTTAGCTAACTGTTTGATTCCACCACCAAAACGAGAACCAATTCCAGCAGCCATAATAATTAATGTTGTTTTCATATTATCAAAAACTCTCCTTGTCAATCCGTATATCCATTATACTAAAATGTATACACCTTCACAAGTTGACTATAGTTTAGATACGAAACAAACACCAAATGCATTTGGTCCAATATGAACTCCAATTGTTGAACCAATACGAACACGATTCACATCTAAATCCAGTTTTGATTCTAATTTTTCAACATTCTCTAAACCATATGAATACAATGTATAAACTGGATACAATGTATCAACAATATCTGAATGCATCTTTTCACATACAACACTCGTTGCCTTATTTACACCACGTGTCTTACCGGCAACCACAACTTCTCCATGGTCTACACAAATAATTGGTTTAATACTTGCTAAAGTTCCAATAGCTGCTGCTGTCTTAGAAATTCTTCCACCCTTAGCCAAATATTCCAATGTATCTAAACCCGCATAAATATGCACATGCTCTTTTAATTCTTCTAAGCCAGATACAATATTTTCAACACTTCTATTTTCATCAATCCATTTTATTGCCACTTCACATAGTAAGCGAATTCCAGCAACCGCAGTTAATGTATCTACAATATAGATATTTTCATAATCCACCATGTCTTTTGCCAGACAAGCACTTTGATATGTTCCACTTAGCTTACTCGATAAAGATAAACAAATCAATGTCTCTTGTTTCTTCTTCACTTCTTCAAAGATATCTAAAAATTCTTGTGGTGATGGTTGTGATGTTTTAAAAAATTCTTTTGAATTCATCATCTTCTCATAAAACGTTTCCTTATCAATATCAACACCATCCAAATAATTCTTTCCTTCAATCTGAATTTGTAATGGCACAAAATATAAATTTTTATTTCTAATCTCTTCTTGCGTATAATCACTTGCTGAATCTACTAATAATCGAATCATATTTTTCTCCTTAGTTAACTTAATTAACTGTTCACATTATATACTATTAAAACTTTCTGTCAAATATTTTAAAAAAATACTTGCATTAATTAAAATCATGTAGTAATATAAGTGAGCACTTGTCAAGAAAGACGAGTTTCATATACATGGCGCGTTGGAGAAACGGTTAACTCACATGCCTTTCACGCATGCATTCACGGGTTCGAATCCCGTACGCGTCACCATTGTTAAAATAAAGTCCGTAAGGACTTCTTTTTTTATTCAAAACACATTTTTCAGAAATGTTAAGAAATTCAACATTTATTTTTTCATAAAATTGTGTAAACCCTTTCATAGATGATTTAATCTAAATCATTGTGAAAGGGTGTTTATATTATGCACAATAAACATAGTACATTTTCTGGCAAATTAGGATTTGTCTTGTCTGCCGCAGGAGCCAGTGTTGGCCTTGGTAACATTTGGCGATTTCCTAATTTAGCCGCAAAATACGGAGGAGGAATCTTCCTACTTGTTTACATTGTTCTGGCCTTAACTTTTGGTTATACAATGATCATAGCCGAAACAACACTAGGTAGAATGAAAAAGAAAAGTCCAGTGGAAGCTTTTCATACTTTCGCAAAGCCAAAGTTTGCATCATTTTCCGGATAGATCAATGCCATTATTCCAATTTTGATCGTACCCCATTATTCTGTAATCGGAGGTTGGGTCATCAAGTACTTATTCGAGTATTTAAAAGGTGATGCAAAATTACTTGCCACAGATACATATTTTCAAACTTCATTTCAAACGGAGTATCTACAAAAATATGTTTTATACTCTTTACTTTATTTACACTCGCCATCATTTATGCAGGTGTTCAAAACGGAATTGAAAGAGTATCCAAATTTATGTGTCGTATTATCTGTAATCATTGCAGGATATTCAATCAGTCGACCTGGTGCATTTGAAGGTGTTAAATGTTTCTTAATTCCTAATTTTGATAATTTTTCATGGATGACCGTAGTAAGTGCTACGGGACAAATATTCTATTCCTTATCCATTGCGATGGGTATCTTGATCACATTTGGTTCTTATATGAAAAAAGAAGTTTCCATTAAAGATTCAAAAGAAAACGTAGAAATTTTCGATACAGCCATTTTGATTATGGCAGGATTGATGATTATTTTAGCTGTATTCTCTTTTTCAGGTGAAGATATGGAAATATTAAAAGCTGGACCATCCTTAATGTTCATCACAATCCCTAAAGTATTCGCAAGTATGAGACTAGGTACAGGCATTGGTATCATATTCTTCTTGTTGGTGTTATTTGCAGCTATCACAAGCTCTATTGTGCTAACCGAAAGTGCTGTATCCACATTCCAAGATGAATTACATTGGTATAGAAAAAAATCTACAATCATTTTAGGCATTATTATGATTGGGTTAGGAACACTATCATGTTTAGGTTATGGTCCATTGTCAAACGTAACAATCATCGGAATGCAATTTTTAGACTTCTTTGATTTCTTGAAAAACTCAGTCATGATGCCAATCGCTGCCATTGCGATTTGTATCTTTGTTTCAATAGTTGTTGGATTAGAAAAAGTCGAAGTAGAAATCACAAAAGATGGAAATTCATTCAAACGTAAGAAAATATTCAATTTCATGATTCAATACTTATGTCCAATTTTCGCATTCATTATTTTATTAAGTTCAATTGCGAACGAATTTGGATTTATTTCCATGTAAGCTTAGCTTGTGCTAAGCTTTTTTTGTGCACAATTTTAATGTAAACTAATTGCAGGAGGTAGTTTATGAACATTACAGTATATTTAGGATCGACCTATGGAAATGATCCAGACTTTAAGACAAAAATAATAGAATTAGGAACATGGATTGCCAAAAACAATCATACATTGGTGTTCGGTGGATCTAAAACCGGATTAATGGGAGAACTAGCCAATAGCACATTAAATGCGGGTGGCAAAGTTATTGGTGTAGAAGCACAAATGTTTGTGGATGAAGGTGTCCACATGGATAATCTTACCAAGTTATACATTGAAAAAGATATTGCCGATCGAAGAACAAGAATGATTGAACTTGGTGATGCTTTCATTGCCTTTCCAGGTGCAACTGGAACATTAGAAGAAGTCAGTGAAATCTTATCAAAACTTTCACTGTACCAACTTGAATGCCCATGCATTTTCTATAATGTGAATGGATATTACGATCATTTTAAAGCATTCCTACAACACATGATTGATTGTGAATTATCCACACCAAAGCAGCAACAAAACATCTATTTCTTAGATTCAATCGATGAAATCGCAAACAAATTAAAGGACGAGTAAATTTTCTCGTCCTTCTTTATTATGATAATTGTTTTAATATCCACTCTTTATCATTCGTTGTCTTCATTTTATTAAGTACGGTCTCATCTTCAAGCGCCAAACATATTTTAGATAACACTTCCATATGTTCTCCACCCTTACCTGCAATACCAATCACAAGCTGTGCTTTTTCATCCCCAAACTGAATTCCATCCGGATATTGAAGCAATACAATACCTGTTTTATGAATCACATCATCACCATGTGTAGTGCCATGAGGAATAGCCAATCCCATACCAATATATGTAGTTACTAATTCTTCACGTTCTAACATAGCCGGTATATAAGCGCCATCCACATAGCCTAATTCTCTTAACAACTTACCAGCCTCTGTAATCGCTTCTTCTTTGGATACAGAAGGAAGGTTTAATTTAATTCCATCCAATTGAATAACATCTTCTTGAACCGGTTTTATTTCGTCCTCTTTCTTAACTGCTTCTGTCATAATCGAATCTCCAGTCGACAACTGGAAGAACAAATTATCTAAAGCTGGATCTGCCAAGAAGTTTGATATTGTAACTACTTTCGCAAAAGGTGCAGATTTTTTTGCACGCTCTACCAAAGTTTCTTGTACGACCGCAATATCACAATCCACTGGAATATTATCCACAGAAGTATTAATTACAGTTAAGTCTGGTCGCACACCTTTTAAACGGTTTCTAAATTTAGTAGCTCCCATTGCACTAGATCCCATACCTGCATCACATGCGAATACGATCTTACGAACCAAAGAAACATCTAATAAAGCTTCGCTTCTTCCTTTACTTTCAGCTTTCATAGACTGCATCTTTTTACTAGCTTCATCCAAATTCTTTTCCCCAGCAAGCTTAACAATTGGGCTTGCCACCAAGAATGATACGCCAGCCGCAATCAAAACACCTAATGCTGTCATGAACACAGAGTCTTTTTCTGCCATAGACAAGAAAGCAATAATTGAACCTGGACTTGATGGACCCTTCAATCCAATATGGAAAATAGAGTAAAAGGCAATTGCACAAATATTCCCTAAAATTGGAGCAACGATCACAACTGGATTCATCAAAATATATGGAAAATAAATTTCATGAATTCCACCTAAGAAATGGATAATAATAGCTCCGGGTGCAGAATCTTTCGTTGCTTTATCTTTCGCAAATAACCAATAAGCTAATAGTACACCTAAACCAGGGCCTGGATTAGCTTCCAACATATACATTATGGATTTGCCTGTTTGTGCAGCTTGTTCAGCTCCAATTGGTGTAAATATTCCATGGTTGATCGCATTGTTTAAGAACAAAACCTTGGCCGGTTCAATAAAGATTGCTACCAAAGGAATTAATCCCTTATTTACAAGTACATCAACTCCATATGTTAACACAGTCAAAACACCTGTCATAAAAGGGCCAATAATATAGTATCCGAATATCGCAATCAACATACCTAAAATACCGACAGAGAAATTATTGATCAACATTTCAAAACCAGCAGGCATATGTCCATCCATCATTTGATCAAATTTTTTAATTACCCAGCCAGAAAATGGTCCCATAACCATGGCTGCCATCAACATAGGTTGACCTTGGGTTCCACCAACACCGGCAATACATCCAATAATCGTAATCGATCCCATCACAAGTCCACGATCACCGCCAACCATTCTTCCTCCGGTTGCCGCAATTAATACTGGTAATAAATAAGTCAACATATATGGTTGAATCGATGCCAATTGTTCATTTGGTAACCATCCGTCCGCAATAAATAAAGCTGTTATAAATCCCCAAGCGATAAAAGCGCCAATATTAGGCATAACCATCGCAGATAAGCTTTTACCAAGCTTTTGAAGAGTTGTTTTCATAATTGTCCTTTCTTAGGACTTCTTTAATATACAGATAGTCCTCGTTTTTCACATTCTTGTTTAAAACTATCTGAAAGTAACGAATCACTGATCAATACATCCACTTGATCTAAATCACAAATTGTATATGTACCCTTTCTTTCCACTTTGCTAGAATCCATTAACACAATCACTTTTTTAGATCTTTCAATTGCCTTTCGCTTTAACTCACAATCCTCTAAAGATTCGCATGTAAACCCCGTATCTTTCGCATAACGAGTTACACCAATAAACGCAACATCGAAGTTGACCTTCTCTAAGCAGCGAAGTCCATCCATTCCGTTGACGCTAAAACTGCGCATATTTAGATTTCCACCTGTCACAAAAACTTTCGATTTAGAGAGTTTTGCCATCTCTATAGCACACGTTAAGCCACTTGTATAAAAAATATTATTTTGATTATTTAAAACATGCGCCAGCATTGTAGTCGTACTGCCTGAATCCACAAAAATTGTCTTAGCTGGTTCTACAAATGATAATGCCTTTTGCGCTATCTCTTTCTTTTCGTTTACATTCCGTCCGTAACGAAGTTTTAATACATCATCATTTCCAGAAACCACATCCATAGATTTGGCTCCCCCATGAATTCGAACAATTCTTTTAGCTTGATCTAAATATTTTAAATCTGTACGCAATGTCATTTCAGACACAGAAGGAAATTTTTCTTTTAATTGTGTAAAAGTTACCGTTTGGTTTTCATTCACAAACGCTACAATTTTGTTTCTTCTTTGATCCATTACTTCCATACAATACCTCCTGTATTTACTGTATTTAGTATACACAAGATTCTCGGTTTAATAAAATCTATTCTTGTTCAAAATGAGCTAATAAATATTCTTCGGCTTCAGGACACCACAATCCCTTATGAGCATCTACAATATCTGCCAACGCAGTATATCGATCATCTTTTTCTCCCATTTCTCTTAAATCTGTTAATGCAATCAATGGCATATTTAAATGCGTATAAATCAACTTCTTTCCGCCTGGAATCTTAGGTAAATTTAATGTTGTTTCTGCCGCTGCATTCAAACCACCAATATGCGTAACCATAACAGCTGGATCAATACGATTTTCTGCTGTTAAGCGTAAAGATTCAATCATATCATCTGTATTTCCACCTGTAGTTCCCATTACATGTGTCGAATTATAGTGAACATCGTAAAAATTCATTCTTGCACTAAACTGTTTGTCCGTAGGTCCCGCAAAGAAATTTAAACATCCATCACGACCTAATACAGCGCTTGACAATTCCACAACCGCTTCAACCGGTGCATAACAGAATACATCATCAAAACCAGTTCCACCTGTAATTTCTTTTAAGCCGGCTGCAGGATCTTCCATCTTTCCTGTATTCACGAAATGCAATTCAATTCCATCAGCTGCCGCTTCTTCAACTGGGAATAAGTGAGCTGCTCGATCTAATCTTTCTTGATTTACGTCCGCAACCACTACCATTTTAGGGCGAATATCTCTATGCAACGCATATGTTAATGCGCCAAGTCCCATAGGGCCTGCTCCTGCAAGAATCGCAAGTTTTCCATCTTTTTTAATTCCCATTTCATGTTTATACACACCCATATGTGTATGATAAGCTGCATTAAACGCTCCAATCGAACATGACATTGGTTCAGCTAAACTAGCTTCATAATACGCTTTACCTTTATATTCGAGTAAGCATCCTAGCTCCATTACTTCAGCTGGAATAATGCAGTAAGTGGTATCTCCACCAAAAAATTCATAAGAATAACCAGGTGACCACATCGTTCCTTTATAGTTTAATGCTGGTTGTAAAGTAAACTTCATTCCCGGTTTAAATTTGTCTTGATGCTTAGCACCAACCTTAATAATATCACCCGCCATTTCATGTCCCATAATAGCTGGATGGTCCGCAACATCTTCATGAACACGTTTATGATTCACCCCTAAGATGGCACATTTGTAAGTTGACATACAGACACTGTCTGAGACAACCTTTACTAAAATCTCATCTTCCTTAATTTCTGGTAATTCAAATTCGTCTAATCTTAAATCATTAGCTCCATGTAATCTCACTGCCTTTGCTTTCATTTCAAAAGTCTCCTCTCTCTATAAATTGTTGTTTCAAAAGCTACATCTACATAATAACCGAATTATTTTCATTGTCAACTGTTATTTCAAAAATATTTAACTTGCGAAACAACAATAAAAGGAGTATCCTATAATCAGTTAAAGAAAAGGAGATCATTATGATTTATACAATTACTTTTAACCCATCTTTAGACTATGTAATACAAGTCGATCATTTTAAGCCAGGCATCATTAATAAAACAAAATTCGAAGAAATCCTTCCCGGAGGAAAAGGCATTAATGTTTCAATTGTCCTATCCAATCTTGGACACGAAAGTACAGCCCTAGGTTTTATGGCAGGTTTTACAGGGGAAGAAATTGAACATCGATTAGAGAGTTATGGAGCTAAAACAGATTTCATTCATGTAAAGAAAGGATTATCTAGAATCAACGTAAAAATGAAATCAGATGAAGAAACAGAAATCAATGGTATGGGACCTGATATTCAGCCAGAAGACATTCAAGAATTATTCAATCAATTAGATGATCTAACAGAAAAAGATATTCTCGTTATTTCAGGAAGCATCCCAAGTACTTTACCAGATACAATGTATGAACAGATCATGGAACGTGTTCAGAAAAAGAAAATAAAAGTTGTTGTCGATGCGACAAACAACCTATTATTAAAAGTATTAAAATATAAGCCTTTCTTAATTAAACCAAACAATCATGAATTAGGTGAAATCTTTAATGTCGAATTAAACACTCGAGATGAAGTCATTCCTTACGCCAAAAAGCTACAGGAGATGGGTGCTCAAAACGTATTGATTTCTATGGCAGGACAAGGTGCAGTGCTTGTAAGTGATAATAATGAAGTGATTCAAAGTAAAGCACCAAAAGGAGAAGTAGTGAATTCTGTTGGTGCTGGTGATTCGATGGTTGCAGGTTTCCTTGCAGGATATTTAGAAACAAATGATTACTCAAAAGCTTTTATCAATGGTTTGTGTTGCGGTAGTGCAAGTGCCTTCCAAGTTGGTCTTGCGACTAAAGAAGATGTAGAAAACATAAAGAAAACTCTTAGCGAAAACTAAGAGTTTTTTCTTTATTATAGTAATCCAACAGCTGACGCTGCAATTGACAATCCGATGATTGTATAAAATATAATTATATTCCTATCAAATTCGTATGTATTATTGTCTACAAAATCACTCTGTAACTTTAATAACATCTGCCCATTATATACACAAATCGTTACTACCACTGCCTATTTAAAAGCTTTATAATCACGATGTTAACAAATAATTTCATCTTATTATTTTGACTCATTTAAGAAATGCAAAAAATATTTTTGATTTTTTTATTTTTTTTGCTTGCAATTAATATAAACTTATAGTATCATTTACTAGCACTTGTCAAGGAAGACAAGTTTAATATACATGGCGCGTTGGAGAAACGGTTAACTCACATGCCTTTCACGCATGCATTCACGGGTTCGAATCCCGTACGCGTCACCATCTTTCAAACTAAGTCCGAAAGGACTTCTTTTTTTTGCTTTTTAAATGGAAAAGCCTTCCTACAAGAAGGCTAAAGTTCATTGACTATATTATGTACCCATATTCCTTTTTTAACCAATGTGATTCCTAATACTGCCTTAGGAATATCTACACATTGCACCAATAAGTACACATTGAATATAGGTAAATTCGTAAAACGAGTTAAACATAGTGCAACCATAAACGAAAACATGAACGTATATCCACTATCGAAGAAGAAGGTAAGCAATGTTTTTCCTCCTGCACGCATTGTAAAATAGCTACTGTAATACAAAGAAATAATTGGAAGCATACAAGCCGAGACTCTTAATAAAGATGTTGCTAATGACTTTACTTCTATAGACGTATTATAGATTTGAGGAATAAAGGATGAACATCCAAACAATGCCACACCAATACCTAAACACATCATAAAATTCATAAATACCATCTTCAAATCATAGTCTTTGGCATATTCAATTTCACCAGCACCCAGTCTTTGACCTACTATAATTGAAATCGAATTTCCCATTGCATAACAAATAATCATAAAGAAATTGGTTACTGTTGTTGTAATATTGATGGCCGCCACAGCCTCAAGTCCTCTTGTTGAATAACATTGAGAAATAAGCGCAATGGATATCGACCACAATATTTCATTACACAATAGTGGAATTCCTCTTTTAACAACATTCTTAAATATATCACCCGATATCTTATCTAAACGCATCGCATCTCTTAAATATTTGTTATTATAGCCTGCCGCTACATTTATTCCCATCTCTACAACTCTTGAAATAACCGTACCAATGGCAGCACCAATAACGCCAAGTCTAGGGAATCCAAAATTTCCAAAAATTAAAATATAGTTGATACAAAAATTCACGATAACTGCAATCACACTTGCTTTCATCGGTAAAACTGTATTCCCCGTTTCTCTTAATGAAGAAGAATATGCTTGTGCAATCGCAAAAGGAATGAGTCCAATCAGCATAACATCCATATACTGCTTACCAAAGTTCAAAGTTGTCAAACTATCTGTCGGATCATCATTTAGATATAATGAAATCAATGAAGGCCCCAATACTTTAAAAATGCATATGGCCAATATTGAAATTAAAATGCCAAGCAACATTTTAATTCGGAAACAATTGTGTACACCGCCCCTGTTTCCACGTCCATAAAATTGTGCCAGAAATATTCCAGCTCCTGACATTGCGCCAAAGACGCTCACATTAAATACTTGAAATAACTGATTTGAAATAGATACACCACTCATAGATAGTGTTCCTAATTGTCCAATCATAATGTTGTCTAATAAACTGGCAAGATTGGTAAACCCGTTCTGTATCACAATCGGAATACATACAATCAAAACCATTCGATAAAACTTCTTATCTCCAATTAACGATTTCATGTCCTTCCCCCTCTATGTAAGAAATGCCGAGAACGCTTAATGATTCTCGACATTTCTTTTGTAGTAACACAATGCACCTAATAAATTTGCATCATTGTTAAATTTACAAGCTTTGATAACAGGTTTCTCTAATGTTGTAAACCATTGTGTCAATCCTATCATATTTTCTTCGATACACGCAATGAGTTTAGGCTGTGCCGATATACCTCCACCAATCAGAATTGTATCCACATCTAACAGCAACTGAAGATTGTTTAACATCCAAGCCAAATTTTGGCAATATTTGTTAAAACCTGCATATACTTTTTCATCATCTAAATGATCAAAAAGTTCTTTACCCGTTAAACCCGTCACTCTTTCAAGACCATCTTTTCCAAAGCATGCAGCCATGGTATTCTTGAAAGTCTTTTCTGTATCCATATGCGCATCTGAATATTCACCTGCCAATAAATGTGAACCTTCATATACCTTATGATCAATCACTATACCCATCCCAATATATGTACCTAGAACCACAACCAAAGCATTCTTTGAATGTATCAAATTTCCAAATCCAAGTTCAGCCCACGTTGCACAACGACCATCATTTTCAATTGTCACTTTACAACCTTTAATTTCTTCCAACCGCTCCTTTAAAGGGTAGTTCGACAGAAAAGCCAGTTTACCAGTAATAAACGCCTTTGAATGATCTTCATTCAAGATTCCAGGCATACTGATCGCAATTCCAGTATATTCAAATGGTAAATCACAAATGGATTGAACGATTTTATCTGCCGTATCTAAAGTAGGATATCCCCCTTTTTGTTGGATATTCCCTGACGCATCGCATAATCCATATTTAATATTGGTACCCCCAATGTCGATAGTTAAAATCATAATTTTTGCGACGTTGAAATTGTGTAACTATATAAATCACCACGATAGTAACACATTGTATACTCTATCTTTTTCTTCTTTTTATCATAAGAGATACGCTTACGAGCTAAAACCGGCTGATCCTTACGTATTTTCAGAGCCAAACAGATTTCTTCACTCGGATTAATCGCAGAAAACTCTTCATCTATTCTTGTCGGTGCGCCAATCACTTCATAAATAGACTGTGTTTGTTCTTCCATATTCAAAGGTATATTCAAACTTAAAGGAAAATAAGACACAAAATACACCAATAACACATCATCTGCGGTACGAACTCTTCGAACGCAATACATCATTTCTTCGTCCAAGCCAAACAATTCTCTTGTAGCTTCATCCGGAATTTCTTTTGTGATGTGAAAAGACTTAGTTCCCGGCGTTCTTCCTAAAGCCATCATTTCGTCTGTAAAACTACGGATATGCGACAACTCCTCTTTGATTTTAGGCCTGTATGTCACAAACGTACCCTTGCCACGTCCACGCTTTACCATACCTTCCTGTTCTAATTCAAGAATAGCTTGTCTTGCTGTAATTCTTGAAACATCGTACATCTCTTGAATTTCCATTTCACTGTCAACGCGATCCCCTACAGCCAAGACTCCATCTAGGATATCTTTTTTGTAGAACTCCTTTATTTGCTTATAGTAAGGAAGATGACCCGACGTTGTATCCAACTTATGCATAATTTGATCTCCTTATATATTTGTTATAACAATTATAGGGTATTTCTTCTTCGCTTGTCAATTTCAATCCATTCATCTAATGTCATTGGAACATAATCACTGTACATACAGAAACAATTGATTAACTGACAAGGCACACCCTCTAATTGGCCATCACTGATTCTTGGGTGTTTTTGTTGATGAATATACTCTTGATAAGCATCTAAAAATTGCTGATCTTGCGTCGCATGAATATGCCCATGCAACATAAATGTTTTTGGGTTTCCATCCTCATCTCTTCGATATTGTCCGTTATAGCACGCAATTGGATAATGAGATAAAACTACTTTTCGTTTATTCTCATTTAATTCCGCATAATCTTTGATCCAAACAAATCGCGAAGCATCAAAGTTTTTATCATCCAAGAAACGATCATGATTTCCACGAATCAAATAAATTTTCCCCTTTAATTCATCCAAAATCTCTGTTGTTTGACTTGCGTTCCCCCATGAAAAATCTCCCAAAACAACAACTTCATCATTCTTTCGAACTTTACTATTCCATTGATCAATCATATATTCATTCATTTGTTCAATGTCTTCGAAACCTCTTTGATCCATCTTTTCATTCAACGAACGATGAAAAAAATGTGTATCTGCAATATAATAACGCATCTTTTAACTCATCCTTTCAAATAGAAAATAGCGGAAGACCCGCTATTTTATCATACACGCAAATCCTTCTTGTTTATAAGCACTTTGCGTCTTTTTCAAACTTACATAATCCGATTGAGCTTCACCCTTATCTAATAAGCCCCTTTCAATCATCGTATCTATATTTGCTGTTTTAAAATCCATTTCCAACGTCACTTCAACCTGCTGTTCATTTAATTCAGTAGATACATGAACGCCTTCAATCGAATTATATTTATCATCCAATGAAGAATTGATCTTAAATTGTATCTGTTCAGAATTCATATCTTCTGTTATACCTAAATCTGAAAAGCTCATCGCAAACTTCTGTGTCATCTTTTGAATCTTATCCCCCTTAGCTTCAAAAGTAACTTGTTGCGAAGAATCATTCTTACAATCAATTACCTTTATTTTATTTGCCTTTTTCACTGTAACCGGCGCCTTTTCGATTGACTTACTCTTTTGATGCGTAAGATCACTCACTTTTGTACAGCCACAAAGCAATAAACATGCACACAAGAAATATTGAACTCGCATAAGCATTCCCCCTTACGCAAATCATTTTATCATGAAATCAAATGTTCATCCACAAAGTTCGAAAGTTCATTCAAGCCAGCCTTAAATAACTTACTATCTTGCGCTAAGCCTAAACGGAAATAATATTCTTTGTCAAAACAAGATCCCGGCACAAAGAAAACGCCTTTTTCTGCCAATAATAATTTCGCAAACGTCTCACTTTTTAAATCAAAATAATACTTCAAAAAACAAACCGTACCACCACTTGGTAATACACATTCAAACGAAGGATTATCTTTAAGCCATTCATGAACGATATGTTTATTTGTTGAAATAATATTTTTAGCCCTTAAAATCAATTCATCCTTATGCTTAAGGGCAATCCATCCCAATTTGTCCACTAAAGGACCTGTAGAAATCATAGAATAATCTCTTCTTACATTGATTTTATGAATCACATACTCATTAGCTTTGATCCATCCAAGACGTAATCCAGCTAGTGAGAAAATCTTACTTAAACTCGAAGTTGAAATACCATTCTTATATAAATCACTTATAGATACTTCCTCATTTAAACCACGATATACTTCATCACAAAGAATATATGTATTATAGGGTTTACACAATTCAATCAACGCATTTAAAAAACACCTTGAATATTGTGTTCCCGTTGGATTTGAAGGATTATTTAAAACAATCATTTTCGTTGATGAATTTAAAACACCTCTAAACTTTTCCACACTAACCTGCCAATCCACTTCGTCCAATTCAACCAAGTGCACTTTACAACCAATTGATTTTGGAACATCCACAAACTGCTGATACCCAGGAATCACGCTAATGACTTCATCTCCTTTTTCTAATAAAGTATTCATCACCAATTCATTTGCCTGCAAGCAACCTTGTGCTGTTGTGATATTATCAATTGTTCCATGCTCATATAAAGATAGGATTTCCTTTTTTAATTCAATATCCCCAGTGATTTGACCATAATCTAATATTAGATTTGAAAAATCAAAGTCTTCCAAGTCTAACAATTCCTGCAATGTAAGAGATTTAACACATGTATCCGTCATATTGTAGATGGCATCATTTTCATAGTCATTCATCCATTGTTCGACTTTAAAATCTGGCAATCTCATTCGTAGAATACCTTACTCAAGAAATCCTTTGCACGTTCAGACTGAGGATTTTCAAAAAACTTTTCACTCGTATTCTCTTCTACAATTTCACCTTGATCCAAGAAAACAACTCGAGTGCCTACCTTTCTTGCAAAGCTCATTTCATGTGTAACCACAACCATTGTCATACCTTGCTTACCTAGATCCTTCATTACTTCAAGCACTTCCTTGATCATTTCTGGATCTAATGCACTCGTAGGTTCATCAAATAACATAATATCTGGATTCATGCATAAGGCTCTGGCAATCGCTACACGCTGTTTTTGTCCACCAGACAAGTTATTAGGATACGCATCCTTCTTTTCTAATAATCCAACTTTATCCAAATACTCTAAAGCTGTTTTTTCAGCTTCTTCATCCGTTTTATTTAAAACTTCTACCTGCGCTAACTTACAATTTTGTAAAACCGACATATTTGGAAACAAATTAAAATGCTGGAATACAAATCCCATACGATTTCTTTGTGCACGAAATTTCTTTTCATCATCCGGATTCATCCATTCATCATCCATATAAATTTTTCCTGAATCCACATGCTCCAAGCCATGAATACAACGTAATAATGTACTTTTCCCTGAACCACTCGGACCAATCAACGAGATAATATCCCCTTTATTGACTTCTAAGCTTACATTTTTTAGGGCACGTGTTTTATTAAATTGTTTTGAAACATTCTCTACTCTAATCACTTACAGCCAACCTCTTTTCCACTTTATTTCCAATACAAGAAACGATACATGTCAAAATTAAATAGAATATTGCTGCTAACATATATGGCGACATAACATCATAATATTCAGCCCCAATGACTTGTGCTCCCTTTAAAAGTTCCACTGCACCGATACAACTAATCAAAGAACTATCTTTGATCAATGTGATAAACTCACTAATCAATGGTGGTACTACACGCTTAAATGCTTGGGGTAAAATAACAAGTTTCATTGTCTTCCAACTTGATAATCCCAATGTTTCACAAGCTTCCCATTGTCCTTTATCAACCCCATTAATGCCTGAACGCAAAAGTTCAGTCTGATAAGCGCCGGAGTTAATACTTAACGCAATCATACCAATTACGATAGGATTGATTCTTAATACATTGCCTGTAAATGCCGTATAAATCGATGGAATAACAGAGAAAATAATCAAAATCTGTAGAAGCAATGGGGTTCCACGAATGATTGTGACATACACAAACGCTATAGCTCTAGGCACCTTATGTTTACTTCTTCTGCCACTAGCTCCAAGAATTCCAAGGACTAAACCAATTAAAAGGGAAAGCGCTGCAATCGCAACCGACAACAGCGCACCCTTTGCCAAATAGAGTATATTCTCTAATGTAAATACCTGATCAATCGCAACAAACATACACTTTCCTCACTTTTCCTTTACTTTGTTTCTAATGGAGACAAATCGTATTTTTTGCATAACTTAGCATAATCATCACTCGCCAAGAATTTTTTAATACATATATTCATCTTCTCAATCATATCTGTGTTGCCTTTTTTCGCAATGATGTAGTTTTGTTCATCCATTAAAGATTCATCTAACATTTTAAACTCGTCACTCTTCACATAGTTTTTCGCTACGCCCAAGTCAACGATAGCCGCATCATATTGATTTGCACTCAATGCATTCATAATGTCTTGCACATTCTTTAATCCAGTTACTTTGGCATCCTTAACTTCTTTTGCGGCAGCCTCACCAGTAGCTCCTGTTTGAGCAACTAGAGATTTACCTTCTAAATCAGCAGTCGATGCGATATCAGAATCTTTTGGGATCACTGCAACCTGGCTTGATCCTAAATATGGATCTGACCATTCTACTTTACGTTTTGAATCATACGTAAACCCTGAAATTCCCACATCAATTTGATCACCTTGAAGCTGTGTAATGATATTATCAAAATCCATCTTCTTCATTTCTAACTTGTAAGTAACACCTTCTTCATCACTTAAATATTCTTCAAAACACTTCATCATATCTGGATCAAATCCGACGATATCTCCCTTTTTATTTTCCGATTCATAAGGAGCATAATCTGGAGAAATCCCCACAGTAATTGTTTTTACATCCTTTGATTCGCTTGAACATCCTGCCATTGTTAATGCGGTTAAAGCTACCATACCTAATTTAATAATTTTTTTCATTTTATATTCCTACCTTTCTTCATGTGTAAATCAAAAATTATTCTATATCGTCGATCACTTTCCATTCACACACACCCTTTCTAATAAAAAAAACGCCCAAATATATATTGGACGTTATATACGCGGTACCACCAAAATTCCATCTGCCTATACAGATGACACCTCATTCTTAACGCGAATTCACGATTTAGCCTCAAATCTTCGACTAAATAACTCCAAGACACGTTCCAAAAGTTTTCACAATAACTTACACCTACCGTTATCTCTCTTAAGAAAAATTACTTTTGTACTCTTCTCTTCTTCGTTTATGTAAACTATTATATCCATTTTCTGAAAACTTGCAAGTTAAAAATGAAATTATTTTACATTTGCTTACAAAAAAATAGAATCCCTTAAGAGATTCTATTCATTTTCTAAAGCAAATTCATTTAAAGCATCAATCGTTTTAGTATATTGCTCTTTGACTGCACCAAACTGTTGTAAACCTAATTCCAAGTTTCCTGCACGCAAACTCTCTGTAATTTCAAAACTAGGCTTATACAAATGATCAAAACCTAAGTTCATGCATACTCCTTTTAAAGTATGAGCGGCTCTAAAAGCCAATTCCACTTGCTTTTCATTCAAAGCCGTTTCTAATTCTTGAAAACTAGTATCATCTTTAAATTTCAAAGCGAACTTTTCAATCATTTTAGCACTTGGCAAACGCTTAATAACATCTTGATAGTTTGCTCCCATTTTTACATAACATTCTTCGATTGTCATTCCATTTTCCCTCTTTAAAATATAACTGAATATTAAATTAATATTTTAATTAAAGCTTTTTTAAATTATATATATTTTATAATCTAACCAAATAAAATGCAATATAAAAAGGAAGCTCTCTAAATGATTAGTTCTTTAATGCTTGTAATGGTGCAGGAATTCTTCCTCCACGATTGATCATGACATCATTTGAAATCTGAGAAATTGGCATGACAGGACCTGCTCCTAATAAACCACCAAAGTCTAGTTCATCACCAACATCTTTTCCAATCGCAGGAATCACACGTACGGCTGTCGTCTTTGTATTAACCATACCGATTGCAGCTTCATCCGCAATAATTCCTGAAATAACACTTGCACTTGTTTCTCCTGGAATTACGATCATGTCCAATCCAACACTACATACTGCAGTCATTGCTTCTAATTTTTCTAATTTTAATGCACCTGTTCTTGCCGCATGAATCATACCTGCATCTTCACTTACAGGAATAAAAGCACCGGATAATCCACCAACATTACTTGTTGCCATAACGCCACCTTTTTTAACAGCATCATTCAACATGGCTAAACAAGCCGTTGTTCCATAAGCACCACAAGTTTCCAATCCCATTTCCTCTAGAATATAGGCAACACTATCACCAATAGCTGGAGTTGGAGCTAAAGACAAGTCCACAATCCCAAATGGAACGCCCAATTTTTCACTCGCTACCGTTCCAACCAATTGTCCCATACGCGTAATCTTGAAGGCTGTGCGCTTAATTAGATCTGCAATCTGATCCATACGCAATGATTTATCGGCTTTACTTAATACAGCACGCACAACACCTGGTCCAGATACACCCACATTAATTACACAATCGGCTTCACCTACACCATGGAAGGCACCAGCCATAAATGGATTGTCTTCAGGCGCATTACAGAATACAACAAGTTTAGCAGCTCCTAAACAATTGTCATCCTTTGTATATTCAGCACAACGCTTCACAATACGCCCCATCTGCGCAACGGCATCCATATTGATACCTGCTTTTGTACTACCTACATTGACACTAGCACACACATGCTGCGTCTTTGCCAAGGCTTCAGGAATGGATTCAATCAATTCATTATCCCCTGCTGCATATCCTTTTTGTACTAGTGCAGAATATCCACCAATAAAATCAACCCCTAATTTTTGAGCACAACGCTCTAAAGTTAATGCGTATTCTACTGGATTTCCCCCTGAACAAGCCACTAACATCGCAATTGGAGTTACACTAATTCGTTTATTTACAACGGGAATACCATAAATCTTACTAAAATCGTTTCCAACTTTTACTAAGTCTTTGGCTAAGCGGCAAATCTTTTCTTCTACTTTTTGACATGACACTTGAATGTCTGGATCCATACAATCCAATAAACTAATACCCATTGTAATCGTACGAATATCCAAATATTCTTCGTCAATCATCTTTATTGTTTCTAAAATTTCATTTGTCTGCATAGGAATACCTCATTAAATTTTGTGCATAGAATTGAAAATATCCTGATGCATACAACGAATGACTAGATTCTTTTCTTTTCCTAAGTTTTCCATTTTTTCCGCAAATTCATTTAATGGAATACTCATTTCATCAATCGCAACCATCATAGTCATAGTAAACATAGAATCTACGATTGTTTGAGTTACATCCAATACATTTAGATTGTAGTTTGCGCATTCATTGGCAATCATAGCCAAGATTCCTACTTTGTCTTTTCCAATTACACTAATAACAGCCTTCATCATCTTTCTCCTTAAAATTTGATTTCGCATTTTTCAAAGCGTATAAGCTCATATGGTTCATATGCACTCTGGATTCCTTGCACATTCACATCATATTCACTTGGCATAAAGGATACCTCATTTTGTTGATTTAGACAATCCTTAATACTTTGGCTTTGTTCTTTTGTTAAAGTATGTGACTTCTTGAAACAAATGTCATTTGCCTTATCAACCAATACAATTTCTACATCTAGACAATCACTTTTAAACAAATGCTCTTTCCAATCACACTCTTGAACATTGAAATAAAAATCACTGGAATCAATATCGCCACCTTCAAGCACAAATACGGCAATATCGTTTGTGTAACAAAAATGAAGATCGATACCACTATTCAACATATCAATTTCCTCCTGTGTCCAATCCTCATCTTTTATTACTAACATAAAACGGTTTTCTACATAGTCCATAATGGCACCAAAATCGATGTCATACGCAAATTTTTCTTTTTTATTCATACATTCATTATAAAGATTATCTTAAAAAAAAGCGAATCAATTTCTCATTCAATTTTGTATAAGGCTGATAACGCATAGGTAAATCAATGATTCTTTTTTTATCCACAATACTCTTTGTATGACTAAACGTATCAAAACCACGCTTTCCATGGTAAGAACCCATACCACTTTCGCCAACACCACCAAAACCCATATGACTAGTAGCTAAATGAATCACAACATCATTGATGCAGCCACCACCAAAGGATACTTCACTCGTTACTTTCTTCGATACCTCTTTATTATTTGTGAAAATATATAAAGCTAGTGGACTAGGCATCGAATTGATTTTATTTATAACAACATCTAAATTTGAATATGTCAATATTGGCATAACCGGACCAAATATCTCTTCCTGCATAATAGGATCTGAAAAATCCACACGATCCATTACCGTTGGTTCAATTTGTAGATTATGATGTTTTCCACCATAGACAACCTTATCCATATCAATCAACCCTAAAATCCTCTTATAGTGCTTTTCATTAATAATATGACCATAATCATCTAAGTTCGCATATTGACGCTCAATTTCGGATATCACGAATTCGATAAATTGGTCTTTTATAGATTCATGTACCAACATATAATCTGGAGCTACACAGGTTTGTCCACAATTCAAATATTTTCCAAACACAATTCTTCGTGCAGCCAATTTAATATCTGCATCTTTATCTACGATACAAGGACTTTTTCCTCCCAATTCTAGAGTGACTGGCGTTAAATATTGACTCGCCTTATTCATCACAATTTTTCCTACACGTCTTGATCCTGTATAGAAAATATAGTCAAATTTTGAATCCAACAATTTAGAACTCACTTCACTATCTCCAAGTACACAAGCCACATATTCTGGATCGAAAGATTCTTCAATCATATCTTTGATTACTTGTGATGTGTATGGACTAAATTCACTAGGTTTTAATACCACCGTATTTCCAGCTGCAAGTGCATCAATCAAGGGGTCAATAGAAAGTAAAAATGGATAATTCCAAGGACTAATAACTAACACCTGGCCATAAGGACTCGGTTTTTCAAAACTACGCGACAAAAATTGAGACAATGGTGTATATACATTCCTTTCTTTAGCGAACTTACGAATGTGTTTTTCCATATAAGTCAATTCATTTAAAGCTAACCCAACTTCGCACATATAAGTTTCAAAATTTGATTTTCCGACATCCATTTTAATAGCTTCATTAATTCTGTCTTCGTAAGCTAAAATCGACTTTTTTAAAGTTTTTAAGGCATTTATTCTAAAATTAATATCTAAAGTTTTATGTTGCTTATAAAATTCTCTTTGTTTTAAAACGATTGGATCCATACTTAATCCTCCACTACAAAATCATACACTTTTTCTAACTCTTTTACACCCCACAAAACTGGAACTGGATATAATGGATTGACTTCATGATCTGCGTAAATAGCCAATTCGTGTATATCCGATTTCTTTAATTCACTAAATGTAGATGAGATGCCAAAATACTTTTTCATTAAAGTGATTTGTTCAATAAAACGCTCAGATCCAACCTTATAGGAATCATTCGCATTACAGATGCCACAATACAGGCCATTTCATAGAGTTTCTTATACACACTTTCTCCATATTGTTTCAATACAACATCAAGTAATGTTGCGTTAGTTAGTCCATGCGCAATATTATATTTTTCACCCAATGAATGAGCAATCGCCTGCACATATCTACATAGGATACTGTAAAGGCATGTCCAGCATAGAAGGCAGCATCAAACATATTACTTCTAGCTTCTAAATCATTTCCGTCTTCATACACCTTATATATATTCTCAAAAATTAGTTTTGTAACCTTTAATGCATATGCACGCGTCTTCTTTGTGGTCGAATTACCAATATAAGCCTCAATCGCATGGCTTAAAGCATCCATACCAGTACATGCCGTAATAAATGGAGGCAAGGATAAAGTGGGTTTTGGATCTAAAACGGCATAATCAGGAATCAAATTAAAATCATTGATCGTATATTTATGACGTGTTTTTGAATCTACAATGACAGCCGCAAGAGTTGTTTCACTTCCTGTTCCAACTGTGGTAGGTACACAAATCAACAATGGTAGTTTCTTCCATATCTTTAAAATTCCTCCATCTTTGATAGTGGTTTCTTAGGACGAGCAAGTCTAGCACCAATGGCCTTAGCACAATCCATGCTAGATTCTCCCCCAAAACCAATTAAAGTCTGACAATTAGAAGATAAATATTAGTTTTTTGCTTCTTCTACATTATCACTTGTAGGAGTTACGACTGTCTTATCATAAATTACATATGAAATAGAATGATGATCCAAGTGTTCACACATACGATTTAATATTGCTAATTGATGCACAGTAAAATCAGTAATCACCATCACTTTAGATATATGATTATCCATGCAAATATGAGAAATTAAAGATGTACTCTTTAATGTTTCAGGAGTTCGATAAAGTAAAATAGGAATCACTAGTTTAAAACAATTCTGAAAAATTCGACAATATATTTTCTTGAATGTATTCATAAAGCACCTCCGTTTAGTTAACTTTATCAACTACAAAAAATATGGACACGTTCATGTCCATACCTTTATGCTTTCATCAATAGCTTTCGGATTGATTCTTCACTTACTGAGAAGATCGATGCGATACTTGAAATACTGAATCCTTTGTCTACCATTGTTCTATACATTTCTTTACGATTATTCTCGCTGCCTTGTTCGATACCCTGTTCAATGCCTTTTTTTATTCCTTCAGCTTCCCATTCCTTTGACTTTACTTCCAGCCATCTCTTTTCAGCTTCACACATTTCAATTTCCTCCTTTTCCTCTAATTCTTCTAAATCCAACCATTCTACATCCGTTAATGTCTTGACGACTTTTAACACACTGCTTTTCACAAGTCCAAAATGATTACTCGTTCCTTCATAAATAGACTGATCATAAATACTTCAACATATGTAGAATAGATTATACACGTCTTCTTCATTAAAATTATATGAAGTATTTCCTGTGATTTCAATCAGATTCATTTTGTAGTCATGGAAATAGGATTCAAATCTTTCATCCACCTCGACTAGCTCAGAAAGCTGTCTTGCTGCATTCCAAGGCCTTTCGCCTGTATAGAATACTAGAATGTGCACCATTGGTAGTTTTTCTTTCGACTTATTCTTCTTTGACTTCTTTAACATTCGCTCATACGCTACATATTCATATACGGCCGCTCTTACAACCATGGACATATCCACATAACTTTGATTCTCAATAATGAATGCACTATAAAGATTTCCATCATTGTACTTACGAATCACATCCACATGCTTTTCTAGATCCATATTCGAATCATTCATCTTTGAATCGAGTTCCATACAGTTTTCAGGTTTAAGAACTCTTTCTCCATCAAAGAAGTACGCATTAAAGAAGTCGACAAAATAGGCATTGTTTTCTAAAAACTCCTCCATAATTTTGTCTTTTGATTTATTCTTGTGATTTCATCACCCCTATCTTATATACGAAATACATTGAGGCTTTTCCAAAAAAGACGCACATTTTGATAATTTCACATAATTCATTTTGATTTCACAAGATTTACCAAAGTTATACTAAAATTATGACAACATGGAATGTTATTCTATAAGTGCCTTAAAGATAAGGCAATGAATATAGAAAATAAACCAATATTCATATCTCTCTCCCAAAAATAATAATAAACAAAAGAAACCATTCTAGGCGCCAACACTAGAATGGTTTCTTTTCTACTAAACTTGTAGAATATAGCTATTCTTTGCTACAATACAACTATGCCAAGAATTCAAAATGATTGTATAAATACAATAGAAATTAAGAAAAGTAAATTTATTACCTACCTTCATAGAACACAGGATGAACAAGAGGCAAAAGACTTTTTAAAAGCTATAAAAAAAGAACATCCCAATGCCAATCATCATTGTACAGCTATGATAATAGGAAACATTATGCGATCTAACGACGATGGAGAACCAAGTCAGACAGCAGGTCACCCTATGTTAGATGTGTTGATGCATAATGATATGCAAGATATTCTAGCCATTGTAGTACGCTATTTTGGAGGAATCAAGCTTGGAACTGGAGGACTTGTAAGAGCCTATAGTTCGAGTATTTCCCAAGCTTTACAAGTGGCAACACTGACAACTGTAACTACACTTAAAGAATTTCAAATTCATTTTTCTTATGATCTCATCGGAAAAATTGACCATTACTTTAGAACACAAAACATTGAAGTTATTGAACAACAATATGAAGAAGATGTTGTCTATCATTTCCTTGTTCTAGAAGATATTTCTAAAGATTTAATGGAACTCACAAATGGAAAAATAAAAATTCAATACATACAAGACATTGAAACCGAATGCGTTATTTAATCCGCATACTATGAATATGATATACTTTAGAAAAGCGAGGTGCCTTTATGGATAGTATTCTTACTCTTATTGCCTTTTTTGTGATTATCTTTATATTTGGAACCCTAGCAAGCTGGCTACTTCCATTTATTTTACCAATCATCATTTTCTTCTGGATTATTTCCCTATTTACAGGAAGAAGGCATGTACACGTTCACACTTATCGCAGTACACAAAGCCAAAATGAACAACCAAAATCAACTCCAAAACATGGAGCTATTGATGTTGAATATACGGAACACGAAGAAGATGGAGATAACCAATGATTTGTCACAATAGTGTTGGATATGATGCACAAATCAAAGACTTGTTGATTAAATCCGCATTTAATATGGATAAAAAAGAAATCGATGCCTGGATAAAATATCAATATGATCCACAACACATGTTCTGTTTCTGGCAAGACGATAAGATTACTTCTTGTCTTCAAGTCACAAAAAGAACTATGATGTTTTTAGATCGACAAATGCGCGTATCTGTAATTGGTATGGCTGCAACTTTACCAGATTATAGACAAAGAAAACAATTTTCTAACTTATTAGATGCTGCCATTTCGCAAGCTACCTATAACGATTTATTAACCATAACATATACAAACATGCCTAAATTATTTGAGGCAAAAAGCTTTCAACACATTTCAAACACAAAAGAATATTGGATTGGAGCTCCATTATGCAGAAGTGGTAATCCTTATCATGTAAAACAAAAAGCAGAGAACTTATACACATTATATTTCCAATTCATGCAGTATTTTGATGGCAGTATTCTATTAAGTGAAGATGAATTCAACAACCTTATTCAATTTCATAAAAGCTTAAAAAAATCCATTGTCACAATGGTTAATGAAGATAAACAACCGAAAGGATTTGCGATATATTCCACAAAAGACAATCAGGCTCATGTAGAAGTTTTAGTTTACTTTGACTCACAAGCCATTCAAGATCTTCTAAGTTATTTATCTATCAACAATGAAGTAACATCCATTCTAATCAGTGAAAGCGAAAGATTTGATAAATTATTCCCGCTTCATTTTCCTAGAACCGATAAAAAATTAATGGTCAGACTCAACAATTATAAATTATTCGATAAATTCTCTAACACAAACGTTAGAAACGCAAAAACAGCTTATGAACTATTAGAAAAGCCTACATGGAACCATTTCCAGTAGGCTTTTTATTATGAAACGCAAAAAAGGAGGCATCGCTAAAAACCTCCCTTTCTGCTAAGAATAATGGATTTAGATACTTTCAACAAGCATCCTCCATTATCTTAACACGTTTTAAATGAAATGAAACAAATTATTTTTGTTTTGCCAAAGCCTCCAACATATTTCGAGCCACACTGTACTCATAATAAGGACCTCTTCCAAAGCTGTGCATGGCGCATACGAATATTCAAACATCGACAAGATCTATAAATCATTGCCACCATCCCCGTAATTCCAATGATAAAAACGTAAAAACAACTTATGAATTATCATAAAAGTCTACGCAGAATATTTCCAGTAGGCTCTATTTACTAATTCATGAAACAAAACTTCTGCCAGCTTTTACTCCATTCAATAAAATATGATCGTCTTCTGGAATCCAATGGTGATCTTCAACAGTTGGAAGTCCATCATGTACTGGCCATGATCCATGTGTATTGTCTTCATTACTAGAAATAAAGACAGCACTAGGAATACCCAAAGTTGCCAATTCTTTATTGATGGAGCGAATACTTTCTAAGTCGGATGCCGTATAGCGTTCTGGATAGAAATTGTGGCAAGTTGAGAAATTCTTTGGATTTGCCCCATTTTCTAAAGCCATACGAATAGCTTGAATCATACAACTTGATAATTCGATTGTAATGTTATAAGGGTTGTTGATTAAAGTCACATCTCTTTGATCAAAATATGGTAGGTCCATACGAATGATATTTATTTCCATTTCTTTAAAGATGGAGATATCACTTTCGCTAGCACCCATTTTCTTAAAGAATGCGGTGTTACAGTCACCAGATACCTTCACTCCATGTTTATGTGCTAAATCACAAAAGTTTTTAAAATAATCAAACACTTCTTCTTTTGTGCCCGGAACACTAAACATACTTGTAAAGATTTTTGTGAAGCCATAATGGCTTGCCATTGTTAGATAGCCTTCAATTTCCTTCATGGTTTCTTGTTCCGAATATAAAGAAACTCCTAAAATTGGTTTTTTTAACTGGTTTTGTTTCACCTAAAAATCCCATTATTTTCTCCTTTTAAACTAATTTTGCATGTGAACCATTTCTTCTTCAATCGTTGGATAAGAAATAAGTGTTTCACCATCTAAATCCTCATTAAACATATTCACACCACTGATCTGACGATTATTGTATGTCGTATAATAGTAAATTCCATTTCTTAAGTCGCAACAAGACGTATAAATTGTATATTCATACTTTCCTGGTTCCACTTCACAAAGACCTTTTTGTTGTTCCACACTACCAATAATGTGGAAATATTGGCTTAAATCATTCTTATCACTCGTCGCATTGGCTCTTGTATAGGCAACACGCACAAATCTTGATCCACTCGATAAATCACCCGGAAGTCCCATAGCTCCAAAACCACGTGAATAAGCAGTTAAATCCAATCCAAAGTTATTTTCAGGCTGTTTGTTTGATAAATACATATAGTCATTCAAACGGAACAACTGCATAGGTAATGGCGGATTGTTTGTCAAAACATGCGTAGGATTATCATATACATGCATACCATCTTCCATACACTCCACGACAATGCTTTCATTTTCATCACTGATCATATAGTGTAATTCAGCTACTGGGAAGTGTTCATTAAATGGTGTGGCACAAACATTTGTATTTTCTAATACGACTCTTGCCTCTTTGACACTTGCACATTGCGATAAGATCCAAGAAATAAATTCAAAGGCAGCCACATTGTTTTTACCTTCTTTTGCTTCATAAAACTTTGCATTCCCAACAAAGTTTAATCCAGCCATTCCCAAGCCTTTCTCATTCATGGCATCATAATATAATGGATACTCTTCAAATACATGGGCCATTCCAATCAGAGCATAATGACTTTCATGTTTATCTAAATGTCTAAAATGAAAATCATAATTGCGTGGCGTAACAGCTACTCGTTCTCCATATGAAAATTCATAATCTAAATTCCTTCCAAAAAACTGATTAAAGCTTAATGCGGTACACATTAAAATCATCTCCTTCTACTTAATAGCTTAACACAAACCACAAAAAGATTACACACATAATAATGTACAAATCAAAATATGTGTTCATTGCGTGACATTCAAAAAAACTATATATTTTAAGTGTCATAAGAAATGCCTTATCTTATGATTAACCCTTTGGAAAATTATTCAACCCTATAAACTCAAGATACATTTTTATCTTAATAATTTTCCTCTCCCTAAAGCAATGTCAAGCCCGGACATTGCTTTTTATTTTACCTAAAAGAAAAAAGCCATAAGTTTCCCTATGACTTAAAATGCGAATACAATTCCTACAACCGCACTAGCTACAATAAACCAGATTGGATGTAATTTAGGTTTATACTTACTCAATGCCAACAATACGAATAGACAAATAAATTGCTTCCAATGAAATGTTGAGAAAGTATAATCACCAAATAAAGTTGTCACCAAAATATCAATGGTAGCCACGGCAATAAAAGCAACTACGGCAGGTTTTAATCCGGCAAAGATTTGTTGAACAAGCTTCGCCTCTTTAAATTTCTCTAAGAAATTGGCAATGATACAAATAATAATCAGACTTGGTAAAACCAAACCGAGTGTTACCACAATCGAACCTAATACACCATATTGACTAAAACCTACATAACTAGCCATATTGACACCCATTGGACCTGGTGTAGATTCACTAACCGCAATCATTGTGGATAGATCACTCATAGTATACCAGCCATAACGAACCCCAATCTCTCTTAAAAAAGGAATGGTCGCTAGACCTCCTCCTACCGCAAATAGGCCTGTTTTAAAAAATTCTAAAAACATCAACAACAATTTAGGCATTTTTCTTTAACCACCCTATTCTAGAAAAGACAACACCCGCAATACCAGCACCAATCACAAGTAACACCGTAGATACTTTAGTAAACATCGCAAAAATAAGAGCTACCGCAAAAATCAAGAAACCAATCTTATTTTTAATATTGCCCTTCCCTAATTTTAATACGGCATTGATCATCAACATACATACAGCTACACGAATTCCATTTAGGGCATGTTGAACAATGGCTAAACTTGAAAAGTTTGTGATCAAACCTGCAATTATACTAATAATGATGATGGATGGAGTAACTACACCTAGAGTAGCGGCGATAGCTCCTGGAACTCCGGCTTGATAGTATCCAATAAAAGTGGATGTATTGACCGCAATAACACCGGGTGTACATTGACCAATCGCATAATAGTCCATGACTTCATCTTCTGTAGCCCAATGATATTTTTCAATCACTTCCTTTTGAATCATTGGCAACATGGCATATCCACCACCAAAAGTAAATAGACCCATCTTAAACCAAGAAACATATAATTGAATGAGTTTCTTCATTTTACTCTCCTTTTAATACAAATTTTTCAATGACTTCACAAACAGCTCCTTCTTCACAAGTAGCCGTTGTGATATAGTCGCAATCCGGCTTGATACCAGGTGCAGCATTTTGTACTCCCACACCTAAACCAGCATCCTTGATCATAGATAAATCGTTATAGTTATCCCCAATCGCAATCGTATCCTGAATGTCAATATGTAACAGATCGGCTAGTTTTTTTAGTCCAGCCCCCTTATTTACACCCTTATGGTTAAATTCAATGTAACGATTACTTGAATATGAAACATCCATATCAAATGTAATATCCTTTAGATCACGATCAATATTTTGAAGATAGTCAAAATCCGTATTTGTATATAATACTTTTACAATTTCCTGCCCCTTTAAAAAATCCAAATTTTGATCAAATACCTCAATCATTTCCTGACGATTCTGCACATATCTTTTTTCATCTTCCGTTAAATTATATGCATATACTGCATCAGGCGTATATACATGAATGACTACATCATACTTTAATCCGCGCTTATATAATTCTTCAGCTTTCTCAAAAGAAATACCTTCAAAATGCAAAAGTCGATTGTCTTTATTTTCCGTAATAGCCCCACCATTATATGAAATCACATATTGATTGGCTTCATCAAAAAGATCCAATTCCTTTAATGTACCCTGAACTGTGTTATAGCCTCTTCCTGTAGCCAACACAAATTTAACACCTAAATCTTTCAATTTCTTAATGGCCTCAATATCTCTAGAATCAATTGTTCGATCGGGTTTGATCAAAGTTTCATCTAAATCACACGCAATTAACTTATACATAAGTAAACACCCTCCCTTAGATATGGAAAAATTATAAACCATATGTTTTCAAAAAAAAAGTAGCATTAAAGCTACTTATAATACAGAGCCAATCACATGAACTACAAAAGCTAAAATCCATGCAAGTACACATTGCCATGCAACTACACCGATTGCCCATCTTGCGCCTAGTTCTCGTTTAATAGATGCGATAGCCGCCACACATGGTGAATAAATCAAGCAGAATACAAGTAAAGAAGCAGCTGATAGTGTAGTTAATGCACTATGTAAACCACCTACAAATAATACTTGTAGTGTAGAAACAACACTTTCCTTAGCCATAAATCCACTAATTAAAGATGTCACAATACGCCAATCTTGAAGTCCTAATGGTGCAAATATAGGAGCAATCCATCCGGCTACCATTGCCAAAATACTTTGGCTTGAATCTTTGACCATATCGAATTGTAGATTAAAGCTTTGTAGGAACCACACAAGTACAGTTGCCACAAAAATAACTGTAAAGGCTTTTTGTAAGAAATCCTTCGCCTTTTCCCACAGCAATTGACTCACATTCTTTAATCCAGGCAACCGATAGTTTGGAAGTTCCATCACAAATGGAACAGCTTCACCTTTAAATAAAGTATTTTTAAATAAGTATGCGATTAAAATACCTACGACAATGCCCAAAACATAAAGTCCTGTCATAACTAGGCCGCCTTGTTTTGGAAAGAATGCATTCACAAAGAAGGCATAAATAGGTAATTTTGCGGTACAAGACATAAATGGCGTCAATAAAATCGTCATCTTACGATCTCTTTCACTTGGTAAAGTACGTGTCGACATAACGGCTGGTACCGTACAACCAAATCCAATCAATAAAGGAACGATACTTCTTCCTGACAGCCCAATCTTTCTTAATAGTTTATCCATAAAGAAGGCTACACGCGCAATATATCCACTATCTTCCATCATAGATAAAAAGAAGAATAGTGTCACAATGATTGGTAAGAAAGATAAGACAGAACCAACACCTGCAAAGATACCATCAATCACCAAACTATGTACAGCATAGCTTACGTGAGCACTTGTCATCCATGCATCCACTACTTGTGTGATCCAATCAATACCTAGTTCTAATAAGCCTTGAAGCCATGCACCAACCACATTAAATGTTAGATAGAATACAAGCAGCATTATTCCAATAAACATAGGAATTGCGGTATATTTACCCGTTAAAATACGGTCAATTTTTTCACTTCGAACACGCTCTTTACTTTCTTTAGGCTTAACAACGGTTTGTTCACAAACCTTTTCAATAAAGGAAAAACGCATATCCGCAATGGCCGCACTATGATCGAGTCCACGCTCTTTTTCCATTTGAAGCACAATGTGCTCAATCATTTCTTTTTCGTTATCATCTAAATCCAAACGATCAAGAATCAAATTATCGCCTTCAATAATCTTACTGGCCGCAAACCGCAAAGGAATATCTACCTTTTTGGCATGATCTTCAATCAAATGACAGATGGAGTGAATACAACGGTGAACAGCTCCACCAAAATCATCTTCTCCACAAAAATCTAAACGGCCTGGTCTTTCTTGATATTTTGCGATATGAATCGCATGTTCAATCAATTCATCTACACCTTGGTTTTTGGCTGCAGAAATAGGTATAACTGGTACACCAAGCATAGTCTCCATACCATTGATATCAATCGAACCTTGATTGTTGGCAACTTCATCCATCATATTAAGTGCAATAACCATCGGAATATTCATTTCTAAAAGTTGCATAGTCAAATATAGATTTCGCTCAATATTTGTGGCATCTACAATATTAATGATAGCCTTAGGCTTATCATTTAACACAAAATTACGCGATACAATTTCTTCGCTCGTATAAGGTGACATCGAATAAATACCCGGTAAATCTGTCACCATTGTATTTGGATACCCTTTGATTGGACCATCCTTTCGATCGACGGTTACACCCGGAAAATTTCCAACATGTTGATTCGATCCTGTTAATTGATTAAACAAAGTGGTTTTTCCACAGTTTTGATTTCCTACCAAGGCATATGTTAAACAAGTCCCTTCCGGCAAAGGATGTTCATCTGCCTTTACATGATATTTACCATCTTCACCTAAACCAGGGTGAACGGTGTTATTTATATTTTCTGCACTCTCATGCTTTCGTGTTCTCTCATCAATTAATTCAACCAATATTTTTTCAGCTTCATCTAAACGAAGCGATAATTCATAACCATGAATCTGTAGTTCCATTGGATCGCCCATAGGCGCAAACTTTACAACTGTAACCTCGGCTCCAGGTATAACTCCCATATCTAGAAAGTGTTGTCTTAATGCACCCGTTCCTCCAACAGCCTTAATCAATGCACTCTGTCCTATTTTTAACTCTTTTAACGTCATGCATATCCCTCCCTAATCAGTCTAATTATATCCACATTATTTGTGTAGTCAATTATCGTACATCATATTATTTTCAATTTCTTCATAAAAAAAGCTAAATGAAAATTCATTCACTTAGCTAATAATTTTTCCATTTGTTTCTATAACATTTTTATACCAATAAAAACTTTTCTTTTTATATCGTTTAAATGTGCCTGTACCATCATTATTTCGGTCTACATAAATAAAGCCATATCTTTTTTTCATTTCAGCAGTTGATGCACTTATTAAATCAATACATCCCCATGATGTATATCCCATAACTTCTACACCATCATCTTCGATTGCCTTTGAAACTTGTGCTAAATGATCATTCATATACTGAATTCTATAATCGTCCTCTACCCAATAACCATCTTTTTCTTCTGAAAGCAATGTATCTTTTGCACCCAAGCCATTTTCTACAATAAACAATGGTTTTTGGTAACGATCATAATATGTATTCAACAAATATCTTAACCCTTTTGGATCAATTTGCCATCCCCATTGACTTTCCTGTAAGTAAGGATTTTTTACTCCTGTAGTTAAATTTCCTTTACCTTTTTCATACTGTTCAGGATTTGAAGCAATACATTTCGACATATAGTAACTAAATGATAAAAAGTCACATGTATTTTTTAACATTTCTAAATCTTCATCAGTAGCATCAAGTACCACGCCTTCTTTTTCCATCATTTTTAATGCATAAGAAGGATAATATCCACGCATATGAATGTCTGTAAAGAAATATCCACGTTTACTCTCTTCCATAGTTGCAATTACATCATCTGGATTACATGTTCTTGGATAACTTGTAAGACCTAAAACCATACATCCAATTTTATTCTCAGAATCAATTTCGTGCCCAATTTTAGTTGCCAACGCACTTGCAACTAATTCATGATGTGCTGCTTGATATAAGTCCTGTGCTTTCAATAGGTTTTTTTGTGTTAAAATACCCGCACCCATCAAAGGAAAATGCCAAATACTATTAATTTCATTAAATGTTATCCAATAGTGAACTTTTCCTTTATAACGAGTAAATACTGTACGAACGTACTTTTCATAAAATCCTATTAAATCTCTACTTCTCCATCCATCATACTTTTTTGCCAAATGATAAGGCGTTTCATAATGAGACAAAGTAACCAATGGCTCAATTCCGTACTTTTTGCATTCATCAAATACATTGTCGTAAAATTCTAGTCCTTTTTCGTTAGGTTTTTCATCATCGCCATTTGGGAAAATTCTAGACCATGCTATGCTCATTCGATACACCTTAAAACCCATTTCAGCAAATAAAGCAATGTCCTCTTTATAATGATGATATAAATCGATTCCTTCTAATTTTAAATTGTGTTTATCAATAACTTCACTAGGTCCTTGCATGATTCCATGTGGCATATAATCTTGAATACTAGCACCTTTGCCATCTTCATTCCATGCACCCTCACATTGATTGGCTGCCGTAGCGCCTCCCCATAAAAACTCCTTAGGAAATTTCATTTTAACACCTAACTTTCTATTTTTTAACGAAAGACTTTCACTAATTCTTCGCCTACTTTTACATCTGATTTTTGTGTTTCAATTACATCAATAAATTGATCACTATTCGTGATAATAACTGGCGTTACCATATCGAAACCTTCTTTTTGTAATGCCTCTAAATCAAATTCAGCTAACAAATCACCCTTTTTTACGCTTTGACCACTCTTTACTTTAGCCTCAAAATATTTACCCTCTAAATTTACTGTATCTAATCCCAAATGAATAATTGCTTCAATTCCATCTACACTAGTTAAACCGTATGCATGTTTTGTAGGGAAAACAGTATTTACAACTCCATCAAAAGGAGCATATACTTTTCCTTCACTTGGAAGAATTGCTACACCTGGACCCATGATTTTTTTAGAAAAAACGTCATCTTCAACGTTTTCTAAAGGAACAACTTTACCATTCATACAAGATGAAATTTCAGTATATTTATTCAATTTTTTGTTATCTTCTGCAACAACTTCGTTACTAGATGAAGTATCTTCGTTTTTTGGCACACCAAACAATAAAGTTAATACGAAAGAACTAACTAATGCGATCACAATACAAATAAATGCATTTCTAACATTTGATAAATCATCACAAATGTATACTGGTAATGCTGTTACCCCTGCAGTTGCGCTTGCATATGTACGCATATTTGTAAGTCCACCCCAAAGACCTGCAATACCACCGCTGATCATAACAGTCCAAAGAGGCTTTTTCAATTTCATAGTAACACCATAAAGAGCTGGTTCAGTAATTCCAAATAAAGCAGTTGTTGCGCTAGATAATGCTGTTGATTTCATTTCTTTATCTTTCGTTCTTAATGCCACCGCAAAACATGCACCTGCCTGTGAAATATTACTTGCTAACATCCCAGGACCTAACAATGTTCCATATCCTAATGTTGCATATTGTGCTAGTTGCACTGGCATAAAACTATAATGCATACCAGTCATAACAAACAACGGACAGAAAGCACCCATTAATACCGGAATTACCCAACGAGCTTGATTATTTAAGAAATCAAAAATATTACATAAGATATCACCAACAAATGAACCTAAAGGACCAATTATAGCAAATGCCAATGGTGTCATAATCAAGAATACAATTAAAGGAACTAAGAATACTTTAACTGCATTAGGGCTAATTTTCTTTGCAAACTTTTCAACATAAGATTGAGCCCAAACGATTAGAATTGCTGGCACTACACTACTTCCATACGATACTAGTTTAATTGGTAAACCAATAAATTTAAAAGCTTCTCCAGCGGATACAATTCCTGCATATGTTGGATGAATCAACATAGCTCCTAAAACTGCAGCAATAAATGTATTACATCCAAATCTTTTAGCACTAGATACAGCCAAGAAAATAGGTAAGAAATAGAATGCTGAATCAGCTACCATCGCTAATAAAACATAAGTTTGTGAAGTAGCTTCTACTACATGAAATGCTGTCAATAAAGCTAATACAGCTTTAATCATACCTGCACCACAAATAGCAGGAATTACTGGTTGGAAAATCGCTGTAATTGCACCTAATACACGATTTACTAAAGATACATTTTCCTCACTGTTTACATTTACAGTTTCAGAAAAACTACCCATTTTTTTGATTTCATCGCATACATGAGATACATCTGATCCAATAATTACTTGGAATTGGCCATTTTTATTGACAACACCTTGTACACCTTTTACTTTTTCTAAAGATTCTACATCTACCTTTGACACGTTTTTTAATGTAAATCTTAAACGAGTCATACAATTTGTAACAGATTCTATATTTTCTGTTCCACCAATATTTTTTACAACTTCATTGGCTATAGTTTCATACTTATTCATAATTTCCTCCTGATTTTTGATAAATTTTAAGATTGGTACCATAATCTTTCAATTTCTAATATATGTAGACTGATTACACAGTTACTACCAAAAATAAAAACCTGAGCATATGAAAAAGACAACGAATCCCTTCGAAATCATTCATAAGCTCAGGTTATTGCCTGCCTAACAGTTACAAGCCTGAATGCTAACTTTTAATTCTAGAACAAACACGATTAATATGTAACATAAAATACGTCATTTCTTCGTTTGTTAATTCTATGTCACAGCTCTCTTTAATATACTTCTTTACTTTTAAAGCACAACGATAAGCATCCGGATAACGCTCTTTAATTTGTTGATAAAGAATATCATCTGTATCTTGATTCAATTCTTTCGCAAACAATCTACGCGCAAAATACCGAATATGTGTAACAAAACGAGTATAATTCAAGGAATTTTCATCCAATTTTATTTGATAATGATATTCAACTATGTGCAAAATATCTTCTACCATTTTTGTCACTTTAACTGTTTGTGACATTTCCTCTCCACTTTGTTGTGCATTCACAAAATGCATTGCTATATATCCAGCCTCATCTTCGGCCATAATACATCCCGTTTCATATTGAATCATATCTAAAGATTTTAAAGCAGCTTTAAATTCATTTGGATAAAACTTTTTCACCTCAAATAATAATGCATTTTTTAAATTCTCATTCTTTTTATAACGACGAACAGCATATGTAATATGGTCAGATAAAGCTAAATATATACTTGAATCAAATCTTATGCCTAATTCTTTTTGCACCATTTCAACTATTGATACAGTTAATTCGACGTATTGCTGTGGAATTTCATCAAACAATTGAGAAAACTTTTCATTTAATTCACTTTTATCAAAAACAAACTTTTTTTGAATCAATGACTCATCAATCAAATCTCCACTCTTTTTTCCAAAAGCGATTCCCTTACCCATCACAATGACTTCTTCATCATTGTCATCTAATGCTAAAAGGGCATTGTTATTAAATGCTTTTTTTAATCTCATTCTCTCACCTGCTTACCAATAAATAAAAAAACACCTCAATCATATCAAAAAACAAATATCATCCCATATTTATTTATTAATATCATCAAGGTGTTGCCTGCCAACCAGTTACAATCCTCACTGAATGCGTTTACATATTAACACGATGTTTTTGTTGTGTCAATTAAAAAATACAATAATTTTGCATACAATATATTTGACATATTTTGCTTACTTGTTTACAATTGAACTGTTCACAAGTAAACATTAGGAGGATATATGTTAACTATAGAAGAATTTTTACGTTTATCCAATCGATTGCGTGAATATTACGGTAAACAAATCAAAGATCGATTTTCAGAATACACGTTTTCCCCCAACGAAATCTCAATTCTGATTTTACTACAAAACAACACATCCATTACAACAAGCACACAGCTTCGTGTTGTACTCGGTGTTTCAAAAGCTTTGGTTTCTCGAAGTGTAACAAGTTTGGAACAAAAGGGATTGATCACAATGAAGAAAGTTTCAGAAAATAGAAGGATTTCTTATATTGAATTAACAGAAGAAGCGATTCCTATATTAGAAAAAATCTCTATTGAGATTGATAAAATCAATCAAGTTTTATTCAAGGATATTCCCACAAAAGATATTCAATGTATGATTGATACAATGAATAAAATGAATGAAAAAATAGAAGGAGCAAAATAATATGAAATTCACAACAGCGTCCGAAGTGGATTTAGGACATGAAAAAGTTGGTAAGTTACTCTTTATGTTGGCAGTTCCTGCCATCTTAAGTCAAATTGTTAACTTACTCTATAATGTAGTTGACCGCATGTACATTGGTCACATTCAAGATGTAGGGGCCATCGCCCTAACAGGCGTAGGCGTTTGTTTACCAATTATAATGATTGTATCCGCCTTTGCGTGTTTAGTCGGTATGGGAGGTGCCCCAAGAGCTAGTATATATATGGGTAAACAAGATAATCCGACAGCTGAAAAAATCATGGGAAATTGTTTTATCGCATTGATTATGATTTCATTAACTCTAACTGTATGTTTATTAGCTTTTCAAACACCATTACTACAATTATTCCAGGCAAGTTCGACAACAATTGTATATGCCAAACAATATATGGGTATTTATGCCTTAGGAACCATTTTTGTCCAAATGACACTTGGGATGAATGCCTTTATTTCTTGTCAGGGATTCTCTAAAACAAGTATGATGACCGTTTTAATTGGGGCTATCTTAAACATTATTTTAGACCCTATCTTTATCTTTGGATTCAATATGGGCGTAAAAGGGGCTGCACTAGCTACCATTATTTCGCAAGCTATCAGTGCAATCTGGGTCATTCATTTCTTGAGTGGTAAACAGACAGTTCTTAAGTTAAAAAAAGAAAATTTTAAAATTGTTCCAAGCCTATTATTTCCTAGTTTAGCTTTAGGTGTCGCACCTTTTGTGATGCAGTCAACAGAAAGCTTGATTTCTTTATGTTTCAATATGCAACTCTCTAAATTTGGTGGGGACGTTGCGATTGGAAGTATGACCATTCTAACGAGTGTTATGCAGTTTGCGATGATGCCAATACAAGGATTAACGCAAGGTGGACAACCCATCATCAGTTACAACTTTGGTGCTAAAAATGGCCAGCGCGTTAAAAAAGGCTTTTTACTTCAAACACTATGTTGTTTCACATACGCAAGTATCATCTGGATTCTAGTGGAATTATTCCCTCAAGTATTTATTTCTATTTTCACAAACGATCCAGACTTAATGTCAATGGCAAGCTGGGCCATTCGTATCTATATGGCATGCGTATTATTGATGGGACTTCAGATTTCTTGCCAACAAACCTTCATTGCGTTTGGAAACGCCAAGATTTCAGTATTTTTAGCTATCTTTAGAAAGATCATTGTCTTAATTCCATTGATTTTTATCTTACCAAACATCTTATCCAATCATATCTTTGCGGTATTTGTTGCAGAACCAATCGCAGACTTTATTGCGGTAAGCACAACAGTAACATTGTTTATTAAAAACTTTAAAAAGACATTAGCACAAATGAGTTATGAACGTTCATAACTCATTTTTTAATATATTTAATAATTCTTCTTTCCTATTCTTTTCCGGATGATAAAAAGCGTATTTTAAACACATATTCAAAGCTTCTTGAATCTGTTTTCCTCTTAAATTTGTAGCTTCTATAATATCTTTTCCATTCAACGCAAGTTGAGATATACTCATACAGCGATTTCTATTTTGAATGTAATACGCATAGAAAAGTTCTACATTTTTAGCTGATTTTTGTCCCAATTCAGAATGGGCCATCGCATCACAATAACGAATTTGAAGTAAGTTCAACAAGTGTTCTTCATCCAAATGATATGTAACACGATACTTATAAATACAATCTAAATCACAGGTAAATTTATCGTCATGATGTAAGACATAGAATGGTATCCACTTTCTTTGTTCATTTGTAAGTTTAAAGCGTCGACAAAGCTCTTTAGATAATTCACTTCCTACCTTCGCATGATGCTTAAAATGATCCTTTCCATTCGAATCGGTTGTCTTTACTTGTATTTTGCCTAGGTCGTGGAATAATAGCGCAAAGGCCAAAGTTTCATCATATGGTTTTAAATAGCACATCGCATCTAAAGTATGATGCAAGACATCGGTATAGTGATAGATTGAGTTTTGACTACACCTCAATGCCAAATCCAACTCATTAAATACAGGCTTTAAAAGAAGTGTCATATCGGCCAATACTTGTGGATTTGTTTCCATGATTTGTTTTAATTCATGTATGATTCTTTCTATAGATACATATTGAATCAAAGATGCATTTGTATCGATGGATTTTTTTACTGTTTCATCCATCGAAAAGCCTAGTTTTGCACAAAAACGATAGGCACGCAACATTCTTAGAGCATCTTCATTAAATCTTCGATCTGGATTACCCACACATCGAATGACTTTAGCTTTAAGATCAAATTGACCTCCATACGGATCAATCAAACCACGACTTGGATGATATGCCATCGCATTCACAGTAAAATCACGTCTTGATAAATCTTCTTCAATTGTTGAAACATATTTCACACTATCTGGATGACGATGATCCTTGTATTCACTCTCTAAACGAAAGGTTGTGATTTCAACGGGTGAATTCGATAAAACCGTTACCGTTCCATGTTTGAGTCCTGTTCCCACACTTCGATCAAATAGATTTAATATCACTTCAGGTTTGGCGCTTGTACAAATATCATAATCATGAATTGGTCGATCTAGTAAATAGTCACGTACACATCCACCTACCACATACGCTTCATATCCAATATCATTTATTTTTTGAATGATTTCTAATATATATTCAGGCAATTTCATACTTCTATTATATTAGAAAAAGGTGCTGAATTGCACCTTAATTACTTTGTAACCTTTACATATGTTGGAATTGTATCCGCCATAATTTTCTTGGCAAGCTCCATACTTCCAAACATGAATTCAAAACCTTTTCCATAACTTACAGGCGTACAGAAGTTTCCTAAATCTTGAATTGTTTGTTTATCATCATTAATCATATCCACAACTAAGAACCAGTGGCTAGGCTGATCTTTGACAATTCTTTCTTTCAAATAAATAGAAAGAATGTCTGGGTGAGAGTCACCAAATTCACAGATAGCTCTTTGAAGTTCTGTTACACTTGAAATAGGATCACGAAGCTTTAAACTATCTCCTTTATGAATTGGATTTTCACTCACTTGTGAACCACGACTTTTATCAAGTTCAACCAATAAGTTGCAGTCTAATAAAACATTCGCTCCAAATGGATCGATCACAATGCCATGAATCTGGTTTAATGCCATCTTCACAAATGGCATATATTGATTATATGTCATAACCAAGGAATGGATTTCACTATCCTGATCCCACTTTTTCAATTGATCCATACTTGAGAAGACAGGAAAGAAACTATCTCCCTTATCATTTTGAATCAAAGACAATTGGAATTGTGTATTTGGTTCAAAGACTAAGACTCCCTTTTCATCGCGAGAAGGATCTTTATCCCATTGTGCTGGAATTAGAAAATTAGTCGAAATAAACGCATCCAACAAGTTTCTAAATGCTGAATCTGTTTTTTCTCTATTAAATACAATTAATGTTTCTAGTAGTCTTTCATTTTTAAATTCATTTACCATATTTATTCCCCTGAAATTGTACACTCTTCAAATGCGATACTTGGACTTATAACCTGGTGATAACTCCAATCTAAATCGTTACCCACACTAATTACGTGTTTCATCATATTTAAGAAATTATTTGCGACGGTAACCAAAGTAACATTCTTATCTCTTTTACCATCCTTTATCCAGAAGCCTGAGCATTGTAGTGAGAAGTTTGTAGATACAAAATCAAGTCCAGCATGAAGGCCCGCTAAATTCTGTACGACAAAGCCATCCTTAATTTTTGTACACAAATCCTCAAAACTATCATTTCCCGGTACAATGTAACAATTCATTGGCTGTACACTTACGCTAGATGCATAGCCCGATTTAAAGCCATTTCCTGTACTATTTGTATGCATTCGATTGGCACTTCTTGTGTCATGAAGCATCATAACATATTTTCCATGGTCCACCAAAGTTTTTGAAGAAGTTGGACACCCCTCATCATCAAAATTGGCAATACTTAAACAATCCATATTCTTTGGATTATCAATAATTGTGATTTGTTCAGAGAAAATTTGTTCGTTAAACTTATCTTTTAAAGGTGAAATTCCCTTATACATTAATTCCCCATTAAATAAACCAGTAAAGGCAGCAAATAAAGATGTCATCGCATCCTTTTCAAAGATGACTGGACATGTACAGCTTGGAATTGGTGTGGCCTTCAACTTATTTAAAGCTTTATCGCAAACACGAGAAACAAATGAATCTAAATCATATTGTTCAAAGTCATATACAACTTCAACTAAACTTGCATCCTTGACTTCTTCCTCTTCTTTAACGACAACACTGGCAACAATGTACTGCATTTCATCTGCATCTTGTACATCCATGCCCAAGCTATTCACAATACTGCGACTTCCACTGCCTTGGCTATATCCTAAATATCCAACTTGAATGACACGTGGATCATAGGCTAGAATCTTAGCTTCTAAGCTTTGAAGAATATTCTTCACATATTCTGTACTAGCCATATTCCAAGTCACATCTTTTTTTACGTACTCAATTGGTTCTGGTTTTCTTAATGAATCGGTTTCTTCATTTGAAATAATATGTGCTTGTTCAATCAATGATTTTAAAACAGTTTCACACATAGAATCATCTATTTCTTCCAATGCCATATTGGCCATTTTTCCATCTACAATTCCACGAATACTTGTACCTGTCACTTTACTGGATACTAAAGTATCCATTTGTCCTTGAAACCAAGTCATTTCTTTTTCAACCGTTGTAGATTGATAGATTTCAAATTCCTGAATACCTAGGCCAATTGCTTTTTCAATCCATACTTGTTTATTCATTGGCCGTACCTCCTACTGTAATTTGTGAAACACGAATGGCCGGTTGACCTACATCTGTAGGAATTGAACCCGAACTAGAGCCACACATACCTTGTCCGCGCTCTAAGTTTTTACCCACACGATCAATATTAAATAGGATATCTGCACCATTACCAATTAAAGAAGCTCCTTTTACTGGATAGGAAATCTTGCCATCTTCAATTAAATAACCTTCTAATACGGCAAAATTAAATTCTCCGGTTTGTGGATTTACACTTCCACCACCCATTTTCTTTGCGTATAGTCCTCGCTTGATTCCTTCAAACATTTCATCAAAATCATCATTTCCAGCCGCAATATATGTATTTGTCATACGCGAAGTTGTTTCAAATTTATAAGACTGACGACGCGAACTTGAAGTCGATTCAAGACCCATTCTTCGACCATTCAAGCGGTCTATCATATAACTCTTTAAAATACCATTCTCAATCAATACACGTTTTTGTTGGGGATTACCCTCATCATCGACGTTTTGTGAACCCCACGCATTTGGAATTGTGCCATCATCAATAGCTGTGACTTTATCACTTGCGACTTTTTGACCTAATTTATTACAGAATACACTCTGATTTTTACTGACTGAACTTGCTTCTAGAGCATGTCCACAAGCTTCATGGAAAATAACACCACCAAAGCCATTATCAATAATGACTGGCATTTTCCCCGATGGACAATCTTTCGCTTCTAATAATACTAATGCAATACGACTTGCTTCTTGTCCAATAGATTCTGGAGTTCTTTCTTCAAAGAATTCTAAGCCTTTACTTGCACCTGGTGCTTCATAACCAGATTGTAAGTTTTGGCCATCTTGGGCAAAAGAGGATACAGACATACGACAACGAATTCTTGTATCATGTACAAGTCTTCCTTCACTATTTGAAATCTGAACATTTTGGCATACACTTGCCAACCCTACAGATACTTTTTGAATTTGATCTGAATATGCCTTAGCCGCATCACTTGCACGTACCATTAAGGCAACTTTAGATTCTAATGAAGCTTCTACAGGATTTTCCTTGATGGGATGAAGATTTTCATGAGTTTCTTCAACCAAAGAGATCGATACAGATTTAGATTCTATGCCAAAACCTCCACGCAAATCATCCACTAAGGCATTTAATGATTCTTCACTTGTTTCATTTGTGTATCCATATACAGATTGCACACCTTTATATAGACGAATTCCAATACCAGCGCGAATCAATACATTTGTATCTTCTAATTTTCCATTTAACATGGATAAAGATTCAGTTGTACCTTCTTCTTCAAAGATTTCGGCAAAATCACAAGAAGAAGCCATACAACGCTCTAATAATTTTTCTAATTGTTCCTTCTTTAACATACTTATCCCTCAATGCAATCTACAAATCGTTTTGTGATTAATTGAGGACGAGTAATAATAGATCCTACTACAACACTAAAGCATCCAAGTTCTAATACACGGCGTGCTTTTTCTGGTGTATCAATATTTCCTTCAGCAATCATCGGTACGTTTGATTGTTCTAAATATTTACGCATTAACTCAAAATCATTTGTTTCAACTTTGTCGCCCTTACTTTCTTCTGTATATCCAACTAATGTTGTTCCTACAAAATCAAAGCCTAATTGAGCGGCATGAAGACACTCTTCTAATGTAGAGCAGTCTGCCATTAATTTTTGTTCTGGATACTTAGCACGAATATCTGCATACAATTCATCTAAAGTTCTTCCATCTGGACGAACACGACAAGTTGCATCTAAGGCAACGATTTCTGGATGTGCCCCTTCAATCAATTCATCGATTTCTTTCATTGTAGGTGTAATAAATACTGGACAGTCCCCATATACTCGTTTAATAATTCCAATAACTGGTAAATCAACTTCTTTTTGAATTTCATTAATATCCTCTACAGTATTAGCACGAATACCTTTTGCGCCTCCCCATTTAGCCGCTCTAGCCATACGTCCCATAATAAAAGATGAATGTAAAGGTTCATCTGGAAGTGCTTGACAAGATACGATTAAGTGTCCTTTTACTGATTCAATGTTACTCATGATATAAATCTCCTTCTTCTTACTTATATATAGGTAATTATACTACGTATATAGGTGTAAAAACACGAAAATAAAAAAAATTAAAAAAATTAAAAAAAGTGCTTGCAATCATTTTAAAGTAATGGTATATTTAATGGGCACTGAGCGAGACACAAAAGCTCAGTTGAAATAAATGCGCCCATAGCTCAACTGGATAGAGCGTTTGACTACGGATCAAAAGGTTGTGGGTTCGATTCCTGCTGGGCGCGCCATTTATTTTTTTTCTAAAAATATCGGGATGTAGCACAGCTTGGTAGTGCACTTGATTTGGGATCAAGGGGTCGCAGGTTCAAATCCTGTCATCCCGACCATTATTTTATTTAATTCGGCTGGGTAGCTTAGTTGGCTAGAGCATCCGGTTCATACCCGGAAGGTCGTGAGTTCGAGTCTCACTCCAGCCACCAACGAGTTTAACTTGGACCCTTAGCTCAGTTGGTCAGAGCATCCGGCTCATAACCGGCGGGTCGTAGGTTCGAGTCCTACAGGGTCCACCAATTATACATATGCAGAAGTACCCAAGTGGCTGAAGGGTCCGGTCTTGAAAACCGGTAGGTCGTGCGAGCGGCGCCTGGGTTCGAATCCCAGCTTCTGCGCCATCTTAATTAATTCACATCGCGGGATAGAGCAGTCTGGTAGCTCGTCGGGCTCATAACCCGGAGGTCGTTGGTTCAAATCCTTCTCCCGCAACCATGTGGTCTCATAGCTCAGTTGGTAGAGCAAAGGACTGAAAATCCTTGTGTCGTTGGTTCGATTCCGACTGAGACCACCATTTGTCAAAGATTGCACCTAGCATTTGCCAGGTGCTTTTTTTATGCCTTATAAACAGTTATCATAATCTTGTTTGTAAGAGCGGAGAGTAAAAAGAACTCATTGGCGTGCGTTGGTTTTACTCTCTTTTCTTTTTCTCACTTTCTATAAAGAATATTATAAAAGTCATAACACATAATTTGAATAGATTTTATTCAAACTTGTGCTATGACTTTTTTATTTAATGTGATTAGATTATTAACTTTCATATTCAAATAATTTGGCAATCAACAAGCATTAAAATAATTGAAAAAAAGACCCGGACAACTAAATGCTGTCCAAGTCCAATATCAGCTATAAACCGTTTTGGGGTATATGCCGCCCCTTAAAATCTTGAAGAGCAGATTCACCTTACCACATCCAAATTTATTGCGCACTTTTTTCTACAATTTTTTATCCATTGTAGTTAGCCTGATTCCAAATTTGATAATGAAAATAAAATTTATTGATATCAATTACAGTTCCACATTTTGACAATGAATTTTGATATGATAAATTATTTGCAAACGTATTATAATATGCAACACCCAATGCTGAAGCTGCAACCAAAACTACAGCAACTGCTGGAACAGCTGAAGTTGCTGCACCACCAATGGCTCCACCAGCACGTAAAATTTCTGCATAATTTTTTGCATCGTTAACTAAAGCATTTGATACAGCTTTGGTTTGAGCAGTTCTTACATAATTCCAACCTTCGATTTTCCAAGTCTGACCACATATTCCCGTAGGTATAACTTGTGGAGTTAAATCTGTATTTTCAATAGAATCAATTGCAATATTTAAGAAACTTTCTTTCGTATAATTCGTTCCTGCTACTTGATTAAATTCATCAAAGTCATAAACATCAACTATTTCTTTGATTGTATCATAATCATAAATATATTTATTATCTTCTATAATTAAAGTTTCTGTTATTCGATCTTGCATTTGTTGCATTTCAGCTAAAATTTGTTCATCAGTTTTAGTCTCATATGCCCTAGCATCAACGTTAATCAAAGTAATAGATAAAATGAACGCACACATACACGAAAATATCTTTTTAATTTTATTCATCATATTATTCTCCTATTCTCTGTTCTAATCTTTACAATAAAGATAAATCACTATGACTAAATTTATACAGATATAAAGAGTTATAATAATACTTAATACATTTTTTAATTCATAATAACCATCAACCAAACGTGTAAATAGCGTCATACTTTCGCTTACTAAGATAATAGATATCACAGAAAACTGTGCAAATTTATCTTTCATATTATCCATCATCCCTTTCCGTTATAATCAAAATACTCGTTCGAATTAAAATTTGTTCACATTATTATGATCATTATCCTCTAATATACCTGCTAAGATTAAAAATTATTGGTTCCCATGGGTATCAATCTCCTTATGTGTTTTTTATAGATTATAAATCAAAATTCAATGCTATTAATGCTATCACAGTTCAATAATAGATAATATTGTTCACTTCTCTATAGTTTTTATTTACATCATTTTTTTAAAAATATAAGTCTTATAAAACTTATATTTTTTGATATCTAAAAGAGGGTTGTATCAGCAATCCCTCCCTTTTTATTTGTTATTCGAGCCCAATATTAGCTATAAACCGTTTTGGTGTATATGCCGCCCCTAAAATTCTTGGAGAGCAAATTCACTTGACCCCATCCAAATTTATTGTGCTCCATAAACAAGTGATACTCTTTTATTGAGAAAACTTAATTCACACATAGAATCAATAATAATTGGATTAATGTGCATCAGGAAAATCATTTTTGAATTTGCCACCATAATGATTGTTTTTATAGTTTCTGATATATAGTAATAAAACCATTATCACTAAAACAATTCCACAGATGGCATACATTGTAGTTGGATTTAAATTATAGAATAAACAACAGATTACTGTCCCAACAATAATCAATAATCCTATGATTACTAAAAATGTATCCACATATTTTTTTATTTAAGACACCCTTTTTCTTATTATAAATAATATTATCTCGCTTGAATAGTTACATTGCTATACTACAACCTCCAAATTATTCGCTTCTCCATCTGTTTCTACTGTTTTTCCCATCATTAAATCAGGTATTATGCTGAACAAAAAATAAGACAATTATTATAGTAACTACGAGAATACCAACAACTAATTTGTATTTAGCATACTCTTTCATCCCTTTATTCACATCATTTAACTTTCGATTGTCTTCATTCAATTTTTCAATCATCTTTTTCTGCTCGTCTGTCATATACCACACCTCCATTCATTATCGTAATTACATCAGCAAAAACAAACTAATTACGATTTTGTAAATATAACTGCTCGAATTATTTATTGAAGTCATGACTTTCTAAATTTTAATCTTCTCTTCATCGCAATTAACATAATACCAATACCACTAAGCGCTAAGATTATCATCGGTACAACACTATAATCATAAAAAACAAAGTAACAAATACTAATCAGAATCAAGAGCAATAACTTTATATATCCAAAAATCGCATTTTCATCCGTAAATTGCCAAATATAAAATATTGATATTTTGGTATAAGCAATATGTTTTTTACAGAAATCGAAAAATAAACAATTAATAATGAATATTGTCAATATGAGAAACAAAAATTTAGTATGATTATGACAACTGAATAAATCAATTAAAAGTATAATCAAATCCATTATTAAAAATAATATTGTATATCTATTTAGTCTTTTCGATAAATTTTCGCATCTCATCTTTAGAACATCCTCCTATAATCTGATTTAGTATTTCATTTTAAATATGGATTCTTTTGTATATATTGGAATAACATGCATGTAAAGTAACAAGTAAGCAAAATAACTAATTACTATTTTCATATATTTTGTTCTTTTCAAGGATAGCGCTATCTCTAATTCAAATATAATATAGAATTTAGAAAAATACAATCGTTATTTTTATAAAGAGTGTTAAAATGAATAAACGATAATATTTATGAAAGTCTTTGTGTAAATACATACGAGTTGCTATAATGAATTTAGACGGAGGAACTTACATGAAATACATTCAATTTACTAAAAAAGAAAATGAGATCATGGATATTTTATGGAAGCATGATATTGCAATGTCTGCAAATGATATTAAATTAGCTTCCAAAAATATGAGTATCAATACGATTCAGCAAACGTTACAAAAATTATTGGAGATAAAATATATCAAGGTTGCAGGAATCGGACAGAACAAGAAGGCAATCACAAGATTATATAGACCCGTTATATCCGAAGCAGAATATGTGAATTCATTTATTGGTGAAGATACACGAGCAAAAATTTCAGCTTATTTTGTTGAGCACACAGATGATTTAGAGATGATTGAACAATTAAAGAATTTGATTCAAGAAAAAGAGAAAGAGTTAAAATAATGCGATTTTCTGCATCATCTCTTTTCATTACTTTGTGTATCAGTTTTTTGTTGATTCTTCTGTTAGACATTTTACTTTCATATAAAAAAAGTTATAAATTATTTCGGACAGATTTTATAACAGTACTAATCGTTGTTGTCGTAGTAAGAATGTTTGTGCCACTTGAATTCAAATTTACTAAAACCATTATAGTGCCCACAATCATGAATCCAATCATTGTACTGTTGCAATATAAAATTTATGCAAATGTGCAAGTATATCAATTCTTATTATTAGTTTGGGTATTAGGTATTATATGGAACCTGATTAAATGGATTCGCGCAATTCAAATTACCAAAGACATGTACAAACGTATTGAAAATCATTCAGAACATTATCATATAAGCGATTTTATTGATAATTATCAAGAAGAAAATCATGTGGTGTTAAGAACGAACTATGTTTCTTCCCCTATGGTCATGGGCTTTAATAAAACTATATTGATACCAGACGTATACCTTTCACAAGAAAATTTAAAAAATATATTGCTTCATGAAACATGGCACATTAAAAACCATGATGTGTGCACTAAACAGATTATCAATCTGTTAGTTATCATGTATTGGTGGTTTATTCCAGTATATAGATTAAGAGATAAAATTGATTTATTTTTGGAAATGCGTGTAGACCATCAAACAACAAGTCCATTTTCTAAAGAGGAAGTAATGAAATATATGTATACACTTATAAAAATCCAAAAAAACATTCAAAGTAAAAATGAATTCAAGGGACAATCTACACATTTTATGATTCAAGATAATGTACATGTATTAGAATATCGTATAAATTATTTAATGGATGGAATGTATCGAAAAAAAACGAGCAAAATTCTAATGATCGCCGTATTAGCTCTTCCATTACTTACAAACAGCATTATTTTGGAGTCTGCATTTGAACCTCCAAACAATGAAGATATGTATGATCAATCAGATATAGATAAGGGATATATTATTAAACATAAAGATGGAACATATGAATTAGTATTAGACAAAATACGTGTTAAAATATCAAATCCAAAAGATGAATGTTTTAAGGCTGTTCCGTTTATAGAGGAGTAAATAATTTATGAAAAAAATAATGATTATGTTAGTGTTGATCGCATCTATGAATATAGTAACACCTGTTTTAGCAAATGAAACTGAAGTCACTACAGATATTTCCATACAAAGAGAAACTAGTCTGTTAATTCAAAGATAAAAACGGAAGATTGTATAAAAGATTATGGAATCAAACATTGAATAAATGGGTTGGAGACCATTGGATTCCTTATTAATAAATTTAAAATAGTTGGTACTATGTCAAGATTTAAGACAACTTAAATATCTGTTTTTTTAATGTTTATGTTTCAAATATTGTTTTTCAAAATTTTGTGGAGATTCATATTCACAATGTGAGTGAATTCGTGTTGTATTAT
>NZ_VUMR01000090.1 GCF_009696075.1 Holdemanella porci
CATCATACATCAAACAAAAGATAAGAAAAAAATACTATAATCCGCAACAACGCAAAAAAGTGGCTCAATGCCTTTATACTAGGGCTTTGGACCACTTTATTTCTTTTCTAGCTGTCAAAGACAGGATTATATCACATCAGTTTTAGGAAAACAAGTATCTAAAAGAAATTTTTCTTCCCCTTATATGTAACAATCATACCGGCTTCCTAACGTTCAGAATGGTTTCTACTGTCTGCTGCGGTGTTTGGTTGGAATTGTCCAGCCAAAAGCCGATCCGTGGTGTTGTCTGCATTTTACTAAATACAAATTCAATGTATACAGAAAGAAATATATAAGGAGTGGGAGGGATTCCGCCGTAGTCGGCATTGTAGGAAAATCCAAAAGTTTAGATTTTCTCAAAATGCTTATCTTTTGGTCTTTGGTTCGGAATAGTGTAGTGCTGGCGGTCTATCTATTGTTTTCGGTTGCTTGCTTCTTTACCGTACATGAGCATTTGGTTCGGGGTTATCGTTGTCGTAGCCTTCCAGAAGATTGATCGCGCCCCAGATACCGAGACCTGCACCGAGTGCTACTACCAGAGTCTGCAGTACACCGACTGCACTGTTAAAAAATGCTATAAGTTTGTCCTCCTTTGCCCGGATCCGAAGTATAGTTGATGGATAACCGGCCCATCTGTAATGAAAATGTAGATATAACAAAACCCTCCTCAAAGCTGAATGTGCATCTGCAGTCGAAGAAGGGCAGAAAAATAGCCAGAACTGATAATCAATCAGTCCTGGCTAAGTAAATGTATTCAGTTTGATAAATTGGAATATGACTAACTGTTTTGTAAATTTACATTTTTGTATACTGTAAATAGTCTTTGATCAAATAAATACGGTATCTTAATAGTTCTCTTTTCTTACCTCAAAGTAAGCCTGAGGATGATTACATACAGGGCATATTTCAGGAGCTTCTGCACTAACTACAACATGTCCGCAATTGCGACATTCCCACATTGTAATGCCACTTTTCTTAAACACTTCCATAGTTTCAACATTCTTAAGAAGTGCACGATATCTTTCTTCATGAAGTTTTTCAATCGCAGCAACACCTCTGAACTGAGCGGCTAATTCCGGGAAACCTTCTTCTTCCGCTTCATCAGCCATTCTAGCATACATATCTGTCCATTCTGCATTTTCGCCTTCTGCAGCGTGAAGAAGATTTTCTGCGGTATCTCCAAGTTCACCAAGCGCCTTAAACCAGAGTTTTGCATGCTCCTTCTCATTGTCAGCTGTCTGCAGGAATAATGCTGCAATTTGCTCATATCCGGCCTTCTTAGCTACGGAAGCAAAATAAGTGTATTTATTTCTAGCCTGAGATTCCCCTGCGAACGCTTCCCAAAGATTCTTCTCTGTCTTTGTTCCAGCATACTTACTCTTTGCAGGCGACTCTTCCACCTTCTTGAAAACAGATGCAGGCTGCTTACATAATGGACACTGCTCCGGTGCTGTCTCTCCTTCATGCACATAACCACAAATACTACATACCCATTTACTCATTTTTATATCTCCTTTTCGATTTAATATTTCACTCTTATCTTCATAAGAAGTGTGTAACATCTTTTCTGCCAATTCACTTAACGGTTTTCCATAAAACTCCTCATAAAGATGAATAATCTCTGGATTCTCATGACTCCGTCTGAGTGTCATCGCCTCATCCCTTGTATAGAGACTTGCAATTCTCGCTTTACGTACCTCGTCCTTATCCTTCATGATATCCTTTGGTTGGCCGCCTCCACCGATACATCCGCCCGGGCAAGTCATAACTTCCACAAAATGATATTGTTTTTCTCCCTGCTTGATGCCCTCAATTACTTTCCCGGCATTGGCTGTACCATATACTACAGCGATATTCAAATCTAAATCGCCAACTTTTAAAGTAGCTTCTTTGACGCCTTCATATCCCCTTACAGGTGTAAGGTTGAATAACTGTTCCGGTGATTTTTCTTTTGTAATAAATTCGTAAGCAGTTCTGAGAGCAGCTTCCATTACACCTCCGGTATTGCCGAAAATAATACCAGCTCCAGATGCTTCTCCCATAAAATTGTCATATTCACCATCTTCAAGACTGGCAAAATCAATCCCTTCCTCTTTTGCCCACTTTGCAAGCTCTCTGGTCGTGATCACGTAATCCATGTCACGCATCCCCTCTATACCAAGATAATGAGCAGAAGCGTTCATCTCATCTCTGCGAATTTCAAATTTCTTTGCAGTACATGGAGTAAGTGCCACATTCACAATTGATTTTGGATCTATACCCTTCTTCTTAGCAAAATAGGTCTTAATTGTAGGTCCCTGCATTCCGATAGGGCTTTTCGCTGATGAAAGATTCGGAATCATTTCCGGATAATATGTTTCCACATACTTAACCCATGCAGGACAACAACTGGTAAACTGAGGTAAGGGAGCGTTTTTTTTGGTCACTCTCTCAATAAGTTCACTAGCTTCCTCAACAATGGTAAGGTCAGCTGCAAAACAGGTATCAAGGACATAATTTACGCCTAATTTTCTAAGCAACGAAACCATTTTTCCTTGTACAAAGCTGCCATCAGACATACCGAATTCTTCCCCCAGCGCAGCTCGTACGGATGGTGACGTACTTACAATGACAATCTTTTCCGAATTCTGAATCTCTCTCTTTACATCCAAATATTCATACTTTTCAATAATACTGTCTACAGGACAGACATTTGCACACTGTCCACAATTTATACACACAGCCTCTCCACAAGTCTGCTCAAATGTATATGTACCATGCACACCTATGGCATTTGTACATACGTCCTTACACATTCCGCATTTAATACATTTTTCTTCCAAACGAGTAATACTCGGATTATTTTCCTCGATTGGAACACGCACATGTAAAGGTAAATGATTCATCGTTTATCCTCCTAAAAATATAGATTGGCAACACTATAAACCCGTTTGTAAGCATACAAATATTGCACTTCCATTATATCGCAACATCTTTATTTAGGTCAAAAGTTTTTGTATTAGTAAAAGAAATTTTTATTTTTATAACTCTTATACACTATTTCAAGCGAATATATCTGGTTGATTTTCCGGTTCTCTCACGCTTCAGCTCGCCGGATGCCCGTCTTTAGAGGTTTGCACCATGAATGTTTAGAGGCTATTCTGAGAAAAAGTTGAGATTCTCCAGAAACTAAAAACACTCGACATAAAAGTTTTCGTAAAATCGGGTTCGCTGATGCTCTTATCGAACAGGATATAGATGATCCAATCTCTCATTTTCAGAAAGGAGTCAATGAACTGAATTCTAAACGGGAGACAGAAAAGTGTCGCATCAACTTTCAACAGATTTCTGACGTTTGACTAGAACTGTGTCTGGGTTATGTGCCAATTGCGAAAATCTTGAACATGCTGGATGTAAAAGAACATTTTGGGTATTTAAGTTCTTCAAGGAAGTTCGAGTTCGATGTATATGATGTCTTTTCCGCTCTTGTATATGCTCGTGTTGTTGCGCCTTTATCTAAACATCAGACTTTTCATGATATTCTTCCAAAGCTATATGTGGTACTATGTCAAGATTTAAGACAACTTAAATATCTGTTTTTTTAATGTTTATGTTTCAAATATTGTTTTTCAAAATTTTGTGGAGATTCATATTCACAATGTGAGTGAATTCGTGTTGTATTAT
>NZ_VUMR01000091.1 GCF_009696075.1 Holdemanella porci
TGAGATTTACAAAACCTGCTCGACGGACCATTAACCTTAGGTACCCAATCCACGAATAACAGAGTGGTTAACTGTCGATAGATTTGTTTAGGAGTTCCTCTATGTCATCAATCTAAAACTGAATATTTTTAGAATATGAGTGTAATTTTGTCTTGACAAAGGTCACTTCATAACAGGTGAACAAAATGAGTACATATCGTATAGAAGAAGATTGTTTAGGACAAATCAAAGTCGAAGCTGACAAATATTGGAAATCCCAAACCCAAAGAAGTTTGGAGAATTTTAAGATTGGACAGGAATTAATGCCTGCCTCTTTGATTCATAGTCTTGCGATATTGAAAGAAGCATGTGCCAAGGCCAACCTTCATTTCAATAAAATTACTGAAAAACAATGTGAAGCCATTGTCGAAATCTGTCAAAGAATTGAAGACGGACAATATTTAGACCAGTTCCCTTTACATGTTTGGCAAACAGGTTCTGGAACACAAACCAATATGAATGCCAATGAAGTCATTTCCATGTTAGGAAATGAATACGCAAAGGAAAATATTCTCCATCCAAACGACACGGTTAACGCATCCCAAAGTTCAAATGATACGTTCCCGGCTGCGTTACATATCATGGTGGCACAAAAAATCAATGCTGAGCTGCTTCCACAATTGGATTTAATGATACATCAAATCAAAAAACTAGAAGAAGAAAACGAAGGCATTATTAAAATTGGCAGGACTCATCTTCAAGATGCCACTCCATTATATTTCTCACAAGAATTAAGTGGATACCGTTCTATGATTGAGCATAGTAAAGCTCAAATTATCGATAGCTTAAAATATGTGTATGAACTAGCTTGTGGTGCAACCGCTGTAGGTACAGGAATCAACTGTCCAGAAGGTTTTGATGAAGTCGTCACAAAGATCATTTCTGAAAAGACACATCTTCCTTTTGTACCAGATTCAAACAAATTCCATGCTCTAACAAGTAAGGATGCCATGGTATATACAAGTGGGGCTTTAAAAGGTCTTGCCTCTAACTGTATGAAGATTGCGAATGACATAAGATGGCTTGCCAGTGGCCCAAGAAGTGGCATTCATGAAATTGATATTCCAAGCAATGAGCCAGGATCTAGTATTATGCCAGGTAAAGTCAATCCAACTCAATGTGAAGCCTTAACTATGGTTGCCGTACAGGTCATGGGAAATGATACGGCGATTGGTATTGGGGCAAGCCAAGGAAACTTTGAATTAAATGTCTTTATGCCATTGATTGCCTACAATATGGATCAGAGCATTCAATTATTAAGTGATGCGATTCACTCATTCACCATCCATTGTTTAGATGGTTTAAAGGCCAATAAAGAAACTATGGATAAAAACTTACATAACTCATTAATGTTAGTCACTTGTTTAAATCCAGTGATTGGCTATGAAAAAGCAGGACATGCAAGCCAACATGCTTTCAAAAATAACTTAACTTTAAAAGAAGCCATTTTAGATTTGGGCTATTTGACAAGTGAAGAATTCGATTTGTATGTGCAACCCGAAAAAATGATTCATAAATAGAAAAAAAGGTATTTATTCCTACATGATAGGACTAAATACCTTTAATATATTTCGATATACTTTCACAGCTGGATTTGTGTTTACACATTCCTCTAATGAAACTTCATGTGAGACTTTGAATATCTCTTCAAAGTCATTTTTTATATCTGTTAAACAAGTAGTTTCATGCATCCATACACCACATTCATAATGTTGATAATACGATCTAAAATCCATATTCACTGTGCCTACTAAAGCACTCGAATCATCAACGATACAAACTTTGCCATGAATAAATCCAGGTGTATACTCGTAAATTTTAACACCTGCTTTGATCAATGTATCAAAGTTGCCTTTTGTGACTTCATACACCATCTTTTTATCCGGAATTCCAGGAACAACAATTCGTACATCTACACCGTTGGATACAGCGAGTTTTAGAGATGAAATCATTTCTGCATCCAAAATCAAATATGGCGTTGTGATCCAACAATAGTCTTTGGCACAGCCAAGCATATTCAAATGCATATTTAAACTTGTGTTATTTTCATCCGTTGGAGAATCCGAAAATGGAATGATATATCCAGGATTCTTTAATGATGAAAAGATTTCTCGATTTTGAATAAAACGCGAATACGATGTATATTCACTGGCTTGATAGTTCCAGATCTGTAAGAAGGAAATGGTAAACATTTCAACACCAGCTCCCTTGATCATACAACCCATATCTTTCCAATGCCCAAAACGTTTTTTCGTGTTGATATATTCATCGGAAATGTTGCAACCTCCTGTAAAGGCCACCTTACCATCAATGACTAGAATCTTTCTATGATCTCGATTGTTCATTGCCATGGCCAGTTGAGGTCGTAATGGATTAAAAGCATGTGTTTGAATGCCAAACGCATTTAAACATTTCGCATAATCTCTAGGTAAATAGGTCAAACATCCCATATCATCATAAATAACGCGAACATCTACCCCCATAGCGGCTTTATCCATTAAGATCTGTAGAATGGTATTCCACATAACGCCTTTATTGATAATAAAGAATTCCATAAAGATAAAATCTTCGGCTTTAATTAATTCTTGAATAAAAGCCTGATATTGTTCTTCACCAGAAGGAAAATAAGTTAACAAACAATTGTTATAAACAGGAAAATATCCATTTGTCCATGCCATGGATGTCATTTTATCTAAGACATAATCATCTTCATGAAGATCACTTAAAATTTCAATGTTTTGAAGAGCATACTTTTTGTAGTCTGAATACGCCTGTCTATCTTTGACCATTAAAGCTTTTGGAATCTTACGATTTCCAAGTAATAAATAAACAACGCCACCAAAGATTGGAAAAGACATGATCAATAAAACCCATAATAATTTAGAACTGGAATCCGAATCACGATTGATGATATGCATACAGACGCATAGACTAAATATGATCAAGATATAGTAAACAATAAAGAATCTTTGACTAAAATAGCTCACCAAAAAGAATAGTGTTAAAAATTGGAGTAACACAGCTAAGATAATATAGATTGGTTTTGATTTACAATACTTCAAAATTTTATGCATATTGGTATTATACGCTAGAAAAGTATAAAAAAAAAGCAGACAAACTGCTGCATATGTATAAAAAAAGGACCCGGCAGCTAGCTATCTTCGCAGGGGCAAGCCCAACTATTGTCGCCGTGAAAGTGCTTAACTTCTGAGTTCGGGATGAGTTCAGGTGTGTCCACTTTGCTATCGCCACCGGATCTT
>NZ_VUMR01000092.1 GCF_009696075.1 Holdemanella porci
ATAATACAACACGAATTCACTCACATTGTGAATATGAATCTCCACAAAATTTTGAAAAACAATATTTGAAACATAAACATTAAAAAAACAGATATTTAAGTTGTCTTAAATCTTGACATAGTACCACCTGATCGATTTGAAATACCTAATGTTTTATGAACTGAAGCATTTCTTAAATCACAGTCAATTAATAACACATTTTTATATTTAGCTGCCATAATACGAGCTAAATTACAAGCTATAGTACTCTTTCCTTCATTTGGAATTGTACTTACTACGTTGATTACTTGAATCGCATCATCCATCTGACTAAATTCAATATTTGTACGTAATCCACGATAGATTTCATCCACATCAAATTGATTTCTTTTCTTTCTTGCCATTTCTATCTCCCAAAGAAACCAAACAGTTTCTTTTTCTTTTCAACCTCTATATTTAATATCTCTTTATTACTCAATAATAACTTTGGATTCTCATAAAATAAGATATCCGCATTCTCAGAACCAATACGCTTAGAAACAAATGAATACACATCACTCAATTGTTCGATTCGATTTCCTGTGGCTCTATGCGTATCTGTACAAATTACATCACAATATCCATTGTCTAATAAATCTAATGCATTCGATTGTATTTTCTTTCCATTTACACCAAGAATCGAAGTACGATTCATTTGTAGAACACAACCCATATCCACCCAATGATCAATAATTGAATAGTCTAATCCATCATGAAAATATCTTTCAATATGAGCTAGTACTGGAACAAAGCCCTTCATCTTCAATTCATATAAACATTCATCTCTATAATCAATCGAATGAATATCACGAAGAACATTATATTCAACTAACATGTATTTACTACTATTTAAAGTAGGATACAAATCTAATTCTAATCCTTCAATGAATTCACTATTCATCATAACCTCCCCACCAAAATAGATAGGGATAGGACTCATTTTTCTTAATTCCAATTGACGAGTTACCATTTCATTATAGATATGAACATCTAATTGACCAGGAATAAAATGTGGTGTACTACAAATACCTACAATACCATCCTTTTTAGCAGACTCTAATGAACTCACTGCATCCTCAACACAAGGCATACCATCATCTATACCCCAAGCAATATGAGAATGCAAATCAATATACTTAGCCATTATAGTTCAGGAATCTCGCAGAATACTGGAATACCCAAATACTTTTCTGCCTCTTCCTTTGTACGTAAACGATTATCCAATAAGAACTTCAATACTGCATAACCAACACCAACAAGTAAACCAACAACCCCGGCCATCATAGTATTCTTCTTAACATTCGGCCCACTAGGAACATAAGACAATTTAGCCTTATCAACAACCTCAATATTACGAACATTCAAATTCTTCTGCATTGTTCGAATAAAAGTACTTACAGTATCATTTGCGATATCCTTAGATAATTTTGGATCTGTAGTGGTAGCAGAAATAGTAATAATCTCAGTATTAGACTCATTACTAACACTAACAAGCTTTTTAACACTATCAGCACTTTCAAATCCAACATCCTTAGCTACCTCAGACATAATGTTATTTTGCGTTAATAAATTCACAACATTCGTAACCAATTTACTATTGGCCATCTGCGAATTATAGTCTAAAGAACCACTCTCACTAATCTGTGGCGTTAAATAAATTGATGTACTAGCCGTATATGTTGGAGCAATTAATAACTTTGTTCCAAAGAAACCACCCACACCAAACAATATACATAAAACAATAATTAGCTTAATATGTTTTAATATTGCTCTAAATAATTCGAATAAATCAATAACGTTTTCATCAACATCTGTATTCATTACATTTGTATTAGCATCATAACGAGTCATTTTGTTTAAAGTCATAAACATTTCCCCTCCTACTTTTCAAAATGAAACATAATCTAAGAAAAAAATCCTAAAAATCATGAATCAAAATTAATAATAACTATATTTCAATTAAAATCAAATAGTGTATAACAATATTCTAGAGTATGAAAAACGGGTGCCAACTTTTAATATTTTCTCTTTTATTCTTTATATAAAGGAGTAATTAAAAAATATATGCAGAAAAATATTGCTATTATTTTATCAGCAAAGTCCCTTTATCTAAATTACTTTCATAAGTTAGTAGAAATATTTAAAACTTTTAGCACCTGACTTCTAGACCATAGAGATAACGATATATTTTTTTAAGTTGAGATTTTTTAGCATCCTTTTGATTATTTCTTGGTTTAATATATAATAGTGTCATATTAATTCGTATTAATATACGTATTCAACTTAATTGATATCCTTAATATTATATTGCAATATATTTACATGAAATTTGAAAAAATATACAACAAGTTAATTGAATAACCAAATACCCATATTTCAAATTCTAATCTCCAATAAAAATGGAGCAGAGGTTTTACATGAATAATTTCTACTCCTTACTTCTCCATTTAAGATTTAAAAAGTATTAATTTCAAGTCCTTCTTTAGTCAATTTTTGATTGATCTTATTTATTTTCTGATTTCTTATAAAATCATTTTTTAGTGTTGTGAAGATTAGATATAACCCATCAAATGTTAAATTGTAATTATTACAATATTACAGATTAGGTTATTAAAATAATAAATATTTAATTAAATTTCTTTAATACTTTTTTTATAACACTTTTTATTTTATCTTTTTTTGAATTTTCATTAATTTCAATGTATTTCTTTATGCAGTAATCCATTCCTTTTTCTTGCAGATCTTGCCAAAATAGTGATCTGTTTTTCGGACATGATTCAGGGGAAATAAGTCGTGGTTGCAAACAATCATTACGATTACTTTCTCGCCAATTAATTTTATTTTTGACTTTATCGAATAATTCATTACCCACTTCAGTATGTGTTATTACCAGTGAAACTCCATTTTCATCATAAAAATCAGGCATAACACTTTTAATTCCCCAATAATCACCAATAGTAATATCAGAGTTTCTATCTATTTTTGTATAAGGACACTTATAACAAGATTTACGTAAAGTCAACCCCATATAAAACCAATCAGCATAAGGTTTTATAGAAACTTCTTTATCTTCAAACTTTACATATGTACTAGGAAATTCCCATCCATTTCTTTTATTTTTGAAAGTAATAAAATTAATTTTACCATTTTGATTTTGGCTTAACTAGCAATTTGGTGACTTTGCTATAATTTTGCGTTTTATCACTTATGCGAATAACCATTCGTTCTTCAAATCCTTTAAACGAGTGATCTTATAGATATTTTTCAATCTAAGTAGTACG
>NZ_VUMR01000093.1 GCF_009696075.1 Holdemanella porci
CGTACTACTTAGATTGAAAAACATCTATAAAATCACTCGCTTAAAGGATTTGAAAAACGAGTGGTTATTCGTGTAAGTGATAAAAAGAAGAATTATAGCAAAGTCACCAAATTGCTAGTTAAGCCTATTGTATTATGTTTTTCTTAAGATTTCCTTAAGTTTTCTTAAGTTTTTACAGAAATTTAAATTTGTCCAAAAAAAAAATAGGCATGATTATTCTAAGGGCATGAAAAGTATAATCGCCTATTTCGTAAGTGAGTATACTGATTCAAACTTAAATAAACCTTAAAAGATGTGAAGATACAAATTAAGAATTCTAGAAAATGTTATTGATGTGGTGATGATACTATATGGAAATGAAGTGGATACTGTATTAGAAAAGGTGATAACTTTTCTTCCTAAATTTGAAATCTATAAGAATAATGAATATATAGGTTGTTTATCGAAAGAACTATCTTTCTTTACTCCACATTATTACATTGACTACAACGGATGGCATATTGATGGAACTCTTACTGAATGGAACTATACAATTGTGGATGAAAGCTATGATATTGTAGCGATTATTCGTATAGAAATATTTAATGTAACCGATACTTATGTCATTGATGTCAAAGATCCAGAAAATGCATTGGATGCGCTTATGTTTGTCTTGGCTATTGATGCAAAAAAGTGTACTAGAAACAAGCGACAAAATTTTTAGCACTCATCTCTTGACTGTGCCAAATAATTGTACTATGATATTAGCAGTTAAATGACATAAGTGCTAAGGAGGATTCAATATGCGCTATTACCCTAATTATTTTGATGACTTTTTCAACGATACTAAAAAACAAGATACAAATACTGTATTAAGAACAGACATTTATGAAAAAGACGGATATTATCAAATCTGCATGGAGGTTTGTGGTATTCAAAAAGAAAATATTCAAATCGAATTAAAAGATGGCTACTTAAAGATCACAGCTACTCGTAATATCAACAAAGAAGATACGCGTGTGCTTCGTCAAGAAAGATTTACTGGAACTTATTCTCGTTCTTTCTATATTGGTGAAGGCTACAAACAAGAGGATATCAAAGCTCATTTTGACAATGGTGAATTATTTATCTTATTGCCTACAAAACCAGTTAAGCATGAAGAAGAAACAAGATATATCAATATTCAATAGTGAGAGACTTGCGTCTCTCATTTTTTGGATTATACTATTCTTAATCAAGTGGAGGTATAGATAATGAGTGTATTAGATCAAAATATTGCGATCTTCAAATATTTTGAAGAAATCTCAAAGATTCCTCATGGATCATTTCATGAAGAAAAAATCGCAGACTATATAGAAAGTTTTGCGAAGGAACACGATTTTAAATATGTTCGTGATGACATGAATAATGTGATTATTTATAAGGGTGCTACACCAGGCTATGAAAATCACGATACCGTCATGTTGCAGGCGCATATGGATATGGTGTGTGAAAAAAACAACGATGTCGATTTTGACTTTGAAAACGATGCTTTAAATTTATATGTTGAAGATGGCTGGTTAAAAGCGAAAGGAACAACATTAGGTGCTGATGATGGATTTGGAGTTAGCTACATGTTAGCCATTTTAAGTGATGATACTCTAAAACATCCAAACCTAGAATGTGTATTTACTGTACAAGAAGAAGTGGGCCTATTAGGATCTATCAATCTAAAAAAGGAATACTTCAATGCCAAAAAGATGATTGGTCTTGATGGTGGTGGTGAAGTTAGTACTTGCACCACAACAAGTGGTGGTCGCTATGCCTATGTCGATAAACCATGCACGTTTGAAGAAGTAAATAAACCAACCTATAAACTTATTGTCAAAGGATTAGATGGAGGTCATTCAGGTGCTTGCATTGATCAAGAAAAGGGTAACTCCATTAAAATCTTATTTAGAGTTCTGCAAACATTAAAAGATCTTCAAATCGTATCTGTAAATGGTGGATTGAAAGAAAATGCGATTCCTAGAGAAGCAGAAGCAATTTTCGTTTCAGACATTAAGCCAAATATTGATTCTATCGTAAAAGATCTAAAAACAGAATTTGAATTTAGTGATAGTAAACTCGACATTCAATTGGAAGAAACAGACAAAGCGACTAAAGCTTTTACTTTAAAAGATACAAACGAATTGATTACACTATACTACTTACTACCAAATGGTTTGCAGCATAAATCTATGGCCATTGAAGGATTAACTCTAGCTTCCCTTAACTTAGGTAAGCTAAGAACAGAAGACAATGTTGTAAAATGTGCATTCTGTATTCGTTCCCCATTAGAATCTATGAAAAATGAATTAGGCAATAAAATCAATATGATTGCACAATTATGTCATGCAACTGAACATGAAGATACAAACTTCTGTGGCTGGAACTATGAAGCTAACAGTCCATTAAGAGAAAAATTAAAAGAAATCTTAAAAAAACAAGGTGTAGAAATGGAAACGGAAGCATCCCACGGCGGTATGGAAACGGGTATTCTAAAAGGATTGATTCCAGATTTAGATATCATCACATACGGCCCTATTGCCGAAGGTTGCCATACGCCAGAAGAAAAACTAAACCTAGAATCTTTTCAAAAAGCATATAAAAACTTATGCGATTTGATTGCAGAATTGTAAGAGAAGTCTATACTTCTCTTTTATTTTGTGCTATAATATTTAAGCACATGGCGCGTTCGGCAAGCGGTTAAGCCACAGCCCTCTCAAGGCTGTATCACGGGTTCGAATCCCGTACGCGCTACCATTTATCAATTACTCCTTTACATAAAGGAGTTTTTATTATTCTTATATTAGAGATATACTTTTTATATACACTTATTTCAAAATTCTTGTTTTTCAATTTCATACAAAAAGTGTAATTTATATGAAGAACAGAAAGGATATGCATTGATATAATGTTAGAACTCTTAGGAAGACTTTTAGTACTTAGTGCATTCATGAAATTACTTTACGCTATGTACTTAAGATACAGAGATTGGTAAATGTAGTACATATACATAGAAAGGACTAATCTTTATAATGTTAGAAAAATTAGGGATATTTTTTATGGCTTAACAGATACATTGGTGACTTGTTAATATATTCGACATTAATAATGTCTATTTAAGAATTATTGTATAGGTGTAAACGAAAGAGAGACTACACTTATGACAAGAACTTCAAAATATTTAAAC
>NZ_VUMR01000094.1 GCF_009696075.1 Holdemanella porci
TTTAAATATTTTGAAGTTCTTGTCATAAGTGTAGTCTCTCTTTCGTTTACACCTATACAATAATTCTTAAATAGACATTATTAATGTCGAATATATTAACAAGTCACCAATGTATCTGTTAAGCCAATTTAAAACTGACTCACTCATAAATAACCCCTTCTCAATACGTTTAATTATAACATACTCACTAAGCCCAATTTAGTAACATATGTTATGAGAGAATATAACATTTAAACGTTACACTCTTAATATATCATACTTTTATAAAAAACACACAACATCAACTAATTTCTGCAAATAATTGTTAAAAAATATAAACTATGTAAAACAATACCATTATAAAATATCGATATTCTCCCCAGATAGAGCTTTATTCATACTTCTTACAGCACAAAATTTACCACACATACTACAAGTATCACTATGATCATCTTCTGGCATACGAGATTGACGAATTGCTTTTGCGGTTTCTGGATCTAGCGCACACTCAAATTGCGCATCCCAATCTAGATTCTTTCTTGCGTCAGCCATCTTGTCATCGATATCTCGTGCTCCTTTGACACCTTTGGCAATATCAGCCGCATGTGCTGCAATCTTAGAAGCAATGATTCCTTGTTTTGTATCTTCGACATTTGGTAAAGCCAAGTGTTCTGCCGGTGTTACATAACATAAGAAGGCTGCTCCTGACATAGCTGCAACCGCACCACCAATAGCCGCTGTAATATGATCATAGCCAGGTGCAATATCTGTAACTAATGGGCCTAATACATAGAATGGAGCGCCCATACAGATTTGTTGCTGAACCTGCATATTGGCAGCTACCTGATTTAATGGAACATGTCCAGGTCCTTCGACAATAACTTGTACGTTATGTTCCCAAGCACGTTTTGTAAGTTCTCCTAAACGAACCAATTCCTCAATTTGACATACATCCGTGGCATCTGCTAAACATCCAGGACGACAAGCATCTCCTAAAGAAATCGTCACATCATATTTTTCACAGATATCCAAGATTTCATCATAATATTCATAGAATGGATTTTCTTCCCCTGTCATTGACATCCACGCAAAGACTAAACTTCCTCCACGAGAAACAATATTCATTTTACGTTTGTGTTTTTTGATTTGATCAATCGTCTTTCTTGTGATTCCACAATGCAAAGTCACAAAGTCCACACCATCTTTGGCATGTAACTCGACTACATCTAAGAAATCCTTTGCGGTTAATGTATTTAAATCTCTTTGGTAGTGAATCACACTATCATATACAGGTACAGTACCAATCATAGCTGGACATTCAGCTGTTAATTTTTGACGGAATGGTTGTGTATTTCCATGACTCGATAAATCCATAATTGATTCTGCACCAAGATTTACGGCTGCCATAACTTTTTCCATTTCGACATCATAATCTTTGCAATCTCTAGAAACCCCTAAGTTTACATTAATCTTTGTGCGTAACATACTTCCCACACCTTCAGGATTTAAAGATTTATGGTTTTTATTGGCCGGAATTACAACCTTACCACATGCGACTAACTCTCTTAGTTCTTCTTCTGTCATTTTTTCTTTTTGGGCTACAATCTTCATTTCTGGCGTAATAATTCCCTTACGCGCAGCGTCCATCTGAGTGGTATATGTAGCGCCTATACTTACTGTACTTTCATTTGTGTTCATTTTAAAATCTCCTTTTCCAAATGATTATTTAACGTGGCAAAAAGTGGTGCTCCCATTTTGCCACCAAAAAAAAGTGAGCAACCAATATAGGTATACTCACACTAAAAAGACAAAGTATTTCCCTACGTTGGCATTATCCAAATCAGGTTATAGGTCGAAAGTCACACTTTCCTCTCAGCCTGTACTACAAGCTCCCTTTTTTTATTTACATCTAAGTTATACACTAATTCTAAAAGATAGTAAAGAAGTATAACATTTATTTTCGAACTGGCTTTTCTTCTTTATCCCAAATTCCAATCCCAGTAATGGCACAAATCATTGAGAAAATAGGAACAATAAAGATAAACCATGCGTATGGAATATAAGCTGTTGAGCATCCAAGTACGCCCATGACATAAATTGTCGCAACACCCCAAGGAACGATGGGTGCAGACAATGTACCAGAATCTTCAAGTGTTCTAGATAATACTTTACGAGAAATATTCATATCTTCATAAGTCGATTCAAACGTTTGTTCTGTTACAATGATAGATACTGTTTGTCCGCCAGCTGTTAAGAAGTTCACGACATAACAATATACTAAAGTGACAAATACTAATACTGTACGATTCTTGATAAATTTTAAAAGAACATTTTTTGCCAAAACATCCAAAATACCAGTAGACGTTATGACAGCTCCCATTACACTGGCAACCATAAATGTCACTAATAATTCAGACATAGAAAGCACACCACCACGATTCAACATAGGATCAACAATGGATACACCTGTTTCAATGCTGAAACCATTAAAGGCATAGTTCATTAAATCAACAAAGTTTACCCCTTGAAATACCATAGCAAAAGCAGCAGATACAACTACAGCTAAGCCCATTCCTAATAAGGAAGGTAATTTAAATACAGAAGTCAAAATAACTAGAATGGCAGGTAAAATCAATAGAATATTGATATTGAAATGTTTAGATAATGTGTCTAAAATCAATTTTTGTTGGGCAAGATCCATACTTCCACCACTATAATACAAGCCGGCAATTGTAAATAAGATCATAGCGACTACAGCTGCAGGAAGTGTTGTATACTGCATAGAATGAATGTGATCATATAAAGGTACTTTACTTACACCACTCGCTAAATTGGTTGTGTCTGATAAAGGCGACATCTTATCTCCTAACCACGCTCCAGAAACAACTGCACCCACAACTAATGGTACGGGAATACTTGTTGTAGCGGCAATTCCCACCATCGCAAGACCCATAGTTGCCACAGAACCAAAGGATGTTCCTTTGAACCTCTCATCACTGAAGTGACGAGATTCTTGGGAACAGGTTTCTATTGAAACCTTTCTTACCAAGCTATCCCCGCAGTTCCTGCGGTTGTTTTTGTGTTTAATTTGCCAATATGCCTTGCATCAATATATTGATGGATGCATTTACATCTCTGTCATGATTTGAATGACATTTT
>NZ_VUMR01000095.1 GCF_009696075.1 Holdemanella porci
TTTAAATATTTTGAAGTTCTTGTCATAAGTGTAGTCTCTCTTTCGTTTACACCTATACAATAATTCTTAAATAGACATTATTAATGTCGAATATATTAACAAGTCACCAATGTATCTGTTAAGCCTTGATTTTTTTCAACTTTTTGAATATACTTTTTCCATAATCCGGAACTAGGAGCACCATGACATACTAAATCTATTAATATTGCACGATGTCTTAAATTATTTTTTTTTAATAATAAATCTAATCCAGCAATCTGACATCCAGTGCCAAAAACAAGAATTTTCTTTTCTAAATTTTTGTACAAATATTCAATAATTTGTTGAAAAGAATCATCTAATTCCGCCTGAATATATTTTGATCCTCTAGCTTCATCTCTTGAACCCTTATCAAAAATTAATTTTATAGTTACCTTATCTAATTCACTTACATATTTACACGCAGCAACTGCATCCCCTTGTTCTAAGAATATGTCCGAGAATATAGTAAACATACCACCAGATGAACTATTTAAGAGAACATCTTCACATTTTGCTTTTGCTGCATAGACCTTAGTGTTTTCATATTCATCTGATGAAAATTTATTGTCCTTTTTAAAAGCACAAACATTTTCGCATTTTAAACATCCAATGCATATATCATAATCTATTGAAGGATATAAGAAACCTTCATGATCATACTCAAAACTTATTGCTTTTAATGGACAAACCGTCGCACAAGCTGTACATCCACAACATTCGTCTTTTTTATTTAATAAATTAGGCTTTTTTTTCATTGTTTTATCCTCGTTTTATATTTAAAAATAATTTTAAATATTATTGCTTTAATTTCTAAATAGCTTCTTGATTTAGTTAATATAGATAAAAGAATATAAATAAATGCACCAGTAGATATTTGAAAAAACATGATTATTATTGGATGAAGCGAAATGACTTTGCCAATAAAAAAAACAACTATCCCCATAATAGTAGCTAATAACACATTAATTAAAAAATCTCGACAAACTTCATTATAAGTATAATCAATAATCTTTTCTGATACTATCATATATAAGATTGTTCCAAATAATGTTACTACTATTTCAGATATAGCAAATACATAAACACTATGTTTCAAAGATATCAAAAGAATCATTATTGCAAAAATACGAATTGGCACATCTACTTTTAAAACTGTATCACTTCTACCTACTGCTTTAATTGCCTGTAAAATTGCTGTTTGCGGTGCCCTGAATAAGAGAATAATACAACAAATCCTTAAATAAGGTATACATGGTAACCATTTGTCAGTCAATATCAGTGAAATAAATGGTTCAGCTATAGCCATAAAACCAATTAAAATTGGACTCATAACATAACTAGTAAAATCTGTAGTTTTTCTTGCCATAGCTTTGACTCGACTAATTGAATCCTGAGCTTTAGACATTACTGGAAATAAAGCAGTATTAATACCAGTGTCAATATTTGAACTAATTAATTCAGGAAACTGATTTCCCTTAGTATAAAATGATAAATCTTCTGTTGTATAGAATTTTCCGATTAATAAACTTCTTAAACTTGCATAAAACTGTAATATTAGACTTTGTAATAATAATTTCCATCCATAACTAAGCAATATCTTAATACGTTCAAAAGAAAATTCTCTCGTTAACTTCCAATTTATCGTAATTTGTAGAATAACTGTGTCAATAATATTATTGGTTAATGTCTGTGCAACTAATGCCCATACTCCGTATCCAGAATACGCTAATACAATTCCTACTACCGCAGAAATCAATGTCCCTATGAGTGTTGCATTAAAAAAAAGTTTAAACTGCATTTTTCTAGCCACATAAGCCTGTTGTACAGAATTAACACCCATTATTGGAACACTTATTGCCAATACTCTTAAAACTGACAATAATATAGGCATGTTATAAAAATTAGCAATAGGAACTGCTAAAAAGAATAAACACACATATATGATTCCAGTAAAAAAAAGTGAAAAATAAAAAACAGAAGAAAAATCTAAACTATCTGCGTCTTTTTTTTGTATCAATGCCTGTCCAAAACCACTACTAACGAAAACATTAGCAATTGTTATGAACACCATAACTAGTGAAATTGTTCCATATTCACTAGGACTTAATAATCTAGCTAAAATTATTGATACAACTAAGGAAACCAGTTGTGCTGCTATCCTTTCTGCAAATTTCCAAAAGGCCCCTTGGATAACTTGACTTTTATCACTTTGTGCCATATTAATTACTGCACGCCTTTCTTAAAAATTCTAATGATTCGACTTTTTTATTGTTAATAACTTCATTTATATATGGATAATTAAAATCGTGGTTAAGCATTGTAAATACATCATTTTGATCTTTATTAAACAACTCATATAATTTTAACTCTTTTAAAAATTTATCTACTTTAGCCATAATAAAATCCGTTTTGCAAAACGCAAATTTTTTATTAAAAATTAAACTAAATGTAATACCATGAAATGTACTAGTTGCTATTTTTGAAGCATATTTGAAATATCCTATCCATTGAAAAGGGGAAAGATCCGATTGACTAATCATTTTATCACACCAATCATAGTGATCATCATTACAGTCTAATGCAATAATTTTTATTTTATATTCATCTGCATACTTTCTAAGATTTTTAATAAAATCAGTTGTGAAATCTTGTCCATACACTAAAATATAATTTTCTTCATTAGGTTTAATTATATTTTCATCATCATTAAAATTCCATAACCATGTTGGATCTAAAACTACTTGTGGTTTTATTCCAGTAACATTTTTTACTAAGTTAGCAGATTTTTCATCTCTGACCGAAATGGCTGTCATATTTCTTAAAGCATCTTTTACATATTGAGGTAACTCAGCGTTAGCGGAAATAGTACCAAAACTGGCTGCATATGAATTGATTTCACCGGAAAAACCAATTCCGAATAATAAAGGATCTTTATTAAATACATCTACTGAATAATCCCAGATAATATCACTTCCTAAAAAAATCTTGGCTTAACAGATACATTGGTGACTTGTTAATATATTCGACATTAATAATGTCTATTTAAGAATTATTGTATAGGTGTAAACGAAAGAGAGACTACACTTATGACAAGAACTTCAAAATATTTAAA
>NZ_VUMR01000096.1 GCF_009696075.1 Holdemanella porci
ATCGATATCGAACAATACAAGTTTATTCAATGGGAATTCTTCCTGCATACGAGCAAATGATTTTAAGAATCCTAATGTATAAGTGCTTCCTCCACCTACGATACATACGTTATATTTTTTCATTTTTTGTTCTCCTTTTTCTTTCGTTTAAAATGGCCATTTTTTTACGAATTCAATTTACACTCATAATATAATTCACAATTTTACAAATGTAAACATTTTCGTGCCTGTTAGGTTTATATGTGTAACGATGACAATTATTACATATATAGTAATTCTTTACATTTACTTTATTTAAAGCTTTTTGCAAGAAAAAAAGCACAAATTGTGCTTTTATCAAGAGTTTATAAATTGTATTAATCTTTCGATTTCTCTAAAATCCTTTATGACTAACATATTATTTTTTCTGCATAATTATTTTTCATTGAATCAACAACTACAATTTTCTTTGCACCTGCACGTTTTGCAGCTAACAAGAAAATACTTGGATCTGGCTTTCCGGGAATAACGCCATCATTATATGCCACATTATTTATATCAAACCAATTATCTAAATCAAGGTGATCAAAGAAGAATTTAACATTTGGAAAAGCCGAAGCCGTTGCGATATTTCTATCTATTCCCTTTTTTTTAAATAGTCAAGAAAATCAACCAATCCTACAGCCAGTTTAAAATCCGGACTTTACAAACACATCTTTCGATAAATTACTTCTTTTTCTTCACCAATTTTTAATGCTTCTTCAGGACTACACTCAATATTCAAAAAATATTTGAAAGTGTCTATAATGTTTTTTCCATGAACATACTTTTGAAATTCATCCTCTAGAATAGGCCGGTTTATTTTGGTTTCTAAATACTTTCTCTAAGAATTATTTTGAATATCTCCATCAAACATCATTGTTCCATTAAAGTCAAAAATACAATTAATCATTCAATCTCATTTCTTTTACTTTTTCCTTTGCCTTTTTCGATATTTCTAATGCGATATTTTTTGATTCACCCGTATAACTTTTTGGATCTAACATTGAATATATTTCTTCTTCAGAATATATCGATAATATTCTTTTATCTTTTGATAAAACTTCAAAATAATCTTTTTTATCTGTTTCAGCTAGAATGGCGTCTTCATATACAATTTCATGTGCTTTTTCTTTACCAATAACTTTTGCCAAAGACATCATAACGAACTCACTATTATCCAATCCTTTATTAAGGTTTGCATTAAATAACATTCGATCTTCATTCACAATAATATCTCTAGTTAATTCTTCTGCTCGTATTAATATTTCTGTCATTAACTCTGTAGCCTCTTCGATAAGTCCATCAAACAACATATATGAACTTGAATCAGCCTCGAACATTCGGCTCGCGCTATATAATGCAGGCGTTATTAAGCTATACAACTTTTGTGAATTTGCGATAATACCCTTCGCTAGCTTTGGGTTAATCTTTTGAGGCATCGTTGAACTGCCAACTGTCCCTTTTTGAAAAGGTTCACTAATTTCGCCAAATTCTTCAATACCGGTATAATAAACTTCTTCTGCCATTTTATGGAAAGTATTCGCCACCAAAGAAAGTATCATTAAATATTCAGTTTTATGCTGCGACATATTTCGACTAGGCACTATCATTTCATTCATGCCTAGTATTTCTGATACTCTTTCTTGAACCAAACGCCCTTTTTTTCCTGTGGAATTAAATGAGCCAACAGCTCCACCCATCATCACTTGGAAGATTCTGGATTCACTTTGTTCCATACGTTCAATATTGGTCAACAACTCGTTTGTCCATACCGAACATTTATATCCATAAGTAATGGGAATGGCATGCTTTCCATGAGTTCTTCCAGGCATTACAGTTTCTGCATATTTATCGGTTAAATCTGCTAGATGATCTAATATATCCTTTAAAAACGAATACATGACTTGATAAACATGTTTTAGTTGAAGCATTTGTGCTGTTTGTTGAATATTCTGTGTCGTGCATCCATAATGAAGATATTTTCTACCTTCTTCATTTAATATTGGTAAAACAGCCTTTAAAAATGAAACAAAACCATGACCCACGACTTTCTTATTTTTCTGCATTAATGCATAATCAAAATTTTCAATAATTGCCTTTTGTTCTATTTCTAAAGCTGCACTTTCTGGAATCAATCCAATCTCAGCCTGTGCCTTAGCTAAAGCACGTTCCACCTTAAGCCAATAGTCATACTTACTCTTTTCACTCATTATTTCTTTTATGCCACGATCATCTAAACTACTTTTTGAATCATACAATGCTCTCATAAGTAAATATACCTCCTTTTTTACTTAAATTAATGTTGTTTCCCTGCATTTGACTGTACATTATTTCTTCTTTTTCCTGTCATATCCAAAACTTTTTATCGAAATATTAAAGTCACCTTCATCATGGTATCGTCGCATTAAATTTTTGTTCTTCCTTTACAAATTCCATTATTCTATGTCCAATAATATTTTCATATCCCATAGTACAACTCATTCTATCATCATAGAAAAATAAAATTGTGATCGCAATCCATTTCAAATATTACTTTATTATTCTTTCTTAATACATCCATTTTCTTTCCTTCTAAAGCACCATGAAAATATAAGTAAACTTGTCCATAAGGAAACTTTTCATTTAATTTCTCAATCACTTTTGTGCATATACAATATCCTTTTTCAATTTCAACTTAGTTATACCATAATTATTCTTTACAATTACTTATATTTTATAGCATCACCTAAAAATAAATCTAGGGATCTATAGGTTACTGTTGTCATAACATTAGTCACCTAAATTAATCCCTAGATTATTGTTTATCCTAACTTTTATCCTATATTAAATATTATTTCAATTCAGGCCATTGATCTCCATTAGCTTCAATCAATGCATCTAGAATTTTTCGTGCTTCTTTTGCATCATTGATCAATCGGTTCAATGTAAATGCTTCAAATGCCTTTTGATATGAATGT
>NZ_VUMR01000097.1 GCF_009696075.1 Holdemanella porci
TATGCACAAGAATCTACAATATCCAGGACAGTCATGTTCAATATCTCATTCTATTTTTAATGTGATTGGTTCCTTATCAAATCAAATTCGAGATGTTTTACCTGTCCTATAAATATACTAGCATCATGATGTTTTTTTTATTTAATTTTTCAATTGATATTGATTATCAAGTTCGACATTGAATATTTCAAATACTGCTTTCTCATTCATGATATCTAACATTTCTTGTCTACATTGAGAATCATATAGAAATGCATTTGTTACATTTAACAATCTTTCTTTTTTTCTTCTTCGATGCTCAAAAGATTAGATTAGATTTGATTACCCAATTTTATGAATTTTTTTAACAAATTTACATTTTAGACATCGTTAATGTCAATTAATAGGGGATAATTCTATAAATTAAAAAGGGGTTAAAGTTTAATATGGAGCGTTTATTAGAAAAAATTATTCAATGTAACGAGAATGGATTGTATTTTGTGAATACACCAACGGGTTCGGCAAAGTCCTATAGTGCGGTGCAGTTAATGAAGAATCATTATAAGAGTTTTGATTCGCATTTTATTTTCATCACAAACAATCTAAATAACTTACCAATGGAAGACTTAGAAAAGGCTTTTGGTGATGATTTTAAAAATCAGGTTATTCGAGTTGAGAGCATTGTGGATAATATTGTGCATCATTTTGATGAAAGCATTATTCCAGATGAATATAAACGATTGAAATATTATAAAGAGCTATATAATTGTTTGAATAACTATAAGTATCTAGCAAGATATATTCAAAATGAACTTGATAAAGGAAAGACTCCAAATATTGGGGTATTAAAGTTTTTTGATCAGTCTAAGGAAGACCTGGCAAATAGAGACTCTAGGTTTCGCAAAGATATTCGTAAGCACCTAATGCAGTCTGGCTTTGCAGAATTGAATTTTGAAGAAAGAAAGTTGATTGTAAAATCAAAATATAAATGGTTAACAACTTTATATCCTGCAATGTTCATTGAAGATTATAAAGTGATTTGTATGTCTGTAAAACGTTTTTTTACCACAATTGATCCGATCTATAAGAAGAAATATCGTTTTTCTGAATCTGAAATTATAGATAACAGTGTTCTCTTTATAGATGAGGTAGATTCAACTAAAAATGAAATTAATAATATTATTTTAGAAAGTAGCTTGAGGTCAACAATTGATTTAATTCCCATGATACATCGAATCGCAGATCAGTTTATTTACTGGGATCTGAATATGCCAAGGATATTAAAGGATATGGTTTTAGATAAAAATACAGCTTTTAAGAATATAAGAAAACAGGCTTTGGCAATTCAAAAAAATTATCATGATGAGCTGCCATACTATTGTTCCGGTATTAAGGATAGAAATTTCTTAATGAATGATGCGACTTTCCATGCAAGTTTTGAGAATCATTCTAAGAAGAATGCATATGTATATTATGATGCGAATAAGAATCAGATGACGATTGAAATTGAGAACAGTCGAAACAATGTTTCTGATACTTCAAGTGAAGTGTTTAGTTTATATAAAGTGATTCGTGATATGAATAATTTTTTAACGTCTACAAAGAACTATATAAAAAGATTGTCTTTGACATATAAAGATATTCATAATTCAAGCATTTTAAAAGATGAAGAAAAAATTAACGATGAAGAGGCTCTAAATTCAGTATATAAAGTATTTCGATTGACGGATGCAGATATATCATATTTTGAAAATGAAATACATATTCAGTCTTTAATAAAAGGATATACTGAAAGAAATAAGTTAAAAAAGACAAATGGTTATTATGATCGGGGGATTCGTTCTTTTGAATTCACGAATAGGAAGCATGATAGCTTTAATACAACTTTTAATTTTATACATGTATCGAAAAGTGCTGAGTTTACATTATCTCTACTAGCTAGAAAGGCTATTGTGATTGGTTTAAGTGCTACATGTAATATTGATTCTGTTTTATCGAATTATTCACTTAGATATTTAAAAGAGAATCTAGGGGATAACTTTCATAGAATTGAAGGTGAGGATTTTAAAAGAATCAAGGATACATATTCAATGTTGAATAAAAATTATGAGTCAAAAGATATTCAAGTTCACATTAAAGAAGTAACGGATTGTTTGAATTTGGATATGAAGGGTATGATTTGTACTGTGTTTGAAGATTTCAAAGTTCAAAGGAAAGTAGAACGAATCTTTTCATGTAATGGAATCAATGATTTGTATTCTATAAAAAGATATTTAATTATGGCACAAGTCTATCGGTATTTTATTCTACACGAGGATATCCATTCATTTCTATGTTTGAATAATGCATTGCCGAAAGAAAATAGTAAGTTTGATTTGAGTATACTTTTAAAGTTGTTTGATGTGGTAAATGAAGAGAATAGTTTTGATAAGAATGATGCACATATTGAAGTTTTAAAAAGTTGCATATCCTTTGACGCGGATAAGAAGGATATATTAGAACGTTTATCTAATGGAGAAAAGGTATTTGTGATTTCAGCTTATGCAACAATTGGAGCTGGGCAAAATATGGCTTATAAGCTGCCCGAACATTCTGACACGATCAATATAACAGACTTTTCAAATAAGAAAGATGGCAGAAACTACAAGAAAGATTTTGATGGAATTTATTTAGGAGACATTACTAATGTAGTGACGAATCTATTAGATATGGATTCAGACTTTGATGAATCGGAATTACTTCATTGTTTGATTGAATTAGAGAATTGGTACTATGTCAAGATTTAAGACAACTTAAATATCTGTTTTTTTAATGTTTATGTTTCAAATATTGTTTTTCAAAATTTTGTGGAGATTCATATTCACAATGTGAGTGAATTCGTGTTGTATTA
>NZ_VUMR01000098.1 GCF_009696075.1 Holdemanella porci
ACCACCCTATGATGTAACGCCACTTTAGATAGCAATATCTAATGGGGTTAAAGGTCGGAGACGTAAGTCGTTAGTACGACTGGGCAGTTACAAGCCCACCACCTTTAGGTAGTGGGTAGTTGACAGTCGTAAAAAGTGTAGAAGCAATTAAGGTACTTTATGTACCTTTTTTAGTTGCACTTTTTAGTACAATTTGTACTTTTTAATTGATTGTAAACGCATACATATAACTTAAACGTAATTTATGTTACTATATAGTCAAATTAGTTTACTTTTATTTAATGGGAATATAACCATAGTTTTTAATGGATTGAAATAGGATTGAGAGTTTGATAGAGTAATGGATATTAGGGGATTTTTATGAAGATAATAGATAATGATTTGACAATTCAAGAAGTGTGTGGGCGTATTGGTGGATATCATCGGTGTTCATTGGGGGATGGATATCCCTTTTTATATGTGAGTTTAAAATTTCAAGAGATTTTTGGTTGGTCAAAAGAAGAGATTGAAACTCGATTTGATAATAAATTAATGAATATGGTGCATCCAGAAGATCGTAATCTTGATCTTTTTCATTCTGTCTTTCGTTTGTTAGGAAAAGATGGATATCACTATGTGAGTGAGAGTATAGATATAGAGGGGGATTCTATACTGCATGGAAACATTTCGGATGTGACACAGTTTATTCGTGAAAAGGAACAGAATAATATCTTATCGGCCTTGACTATGGATTATACTTCTTTAGTGCTTTGTGACTTGAAACAAGATACAGTGGAAGTGATTAAGCAGGATGCGAGTTGTGCTGAAATGAATGGGCATAGTTATAGTGAAAGTTTAAATTATTTCTATGATAATGTACTGATGAAGGATTCTTGTCCAAATTATATGGATCTTTTATCGAATGCTTCTTTAATGCGTACATTAAAGGAACAGGGTTCTTTAGAATGGCAGTTTCAAATTGTCCCAGATGAGAATGGAGTATCGAATTTAGGGGCAAGGGCAGTATTTCTATATGAGGATTTGAACCATTTTAAGATTATAATGGGTTTTCGTCCAATTGATGAAATTGTAAAGAGGGAAAAAGTATTAGAACTTCAAAGAGAGATTATTGAGGGCCTTGGTAAAGAATATTTTTCCATATTATTGTTGGAATTGGATAGTGGTCAAATCTTTTCTTATCGTGAAGTGGGGGAGAATGGTAAGTGTATTGCGGATTTTTGTCGTAAATATGAAAATAAGTGGTGTGCATTCTTGCCGGCTTATGCCGATGAGATTGTGACGGATGAAAGTCGTGAGAATTTCTTAGATCAGCTTTCGTTAGATGCGTTATGTTCAAATCAAGATGATTTTTCAATGACCTATGAATTTAAAATGGGTAATCGTATTATTTATCATCAGACACGTATTGTGTATGTTTATAAAAAAGATCGTAGTCGTGTGGCAGTGATTGGTACAAGAAACATTGATGATTTGATTAAGAAGGAACGTATGCAGGAGGCAAAATTAAAAGAGGCGTATATTGTGGCGGAAGAGGCGAATAAGGCAAAAACAGATTTCTTAAACAATATGTCGCATGATATTCGTACGCCAATGAATGTGATTCTTGGCTACAATGAGTTGATGAAACCGTACTTGACGGATCCAATCCTAGTGGATTATCAACATAAGATTGAGCAGAGTGGTAAGCTATTACTTTCTATCATTAATAATGTGCTGGATATGTCGCGTATTGAGAGTGGTAAGATGGTTGTCGAAGAAAGAGCCGAGCAAATCGGGCTTGTAGTCGAAGAAATCGAGAACGTATTCGAGTCGAGTGCACAAGAAAAGAATATCGTATTTACAACGAGTGTGGATGTTGATCATACACATGTGTTGTGGGATGGCTTTAAGGTTCGTGAAATCTTAATGAATCTCGTGGGAAATGCGTTTAAGTATACGCCTGAGGGTGGTCATATTGCGATTGATGTCAAGGAATTGAATTGTACAAGATCGGGTTATGTCAGAATTCAAACGCAAGTCAAAGATACGGGTGTTGGTATGAGTGAAGACTATCTTCCAACTTTGTTTGATTCTTTTTCTAGAGAATACAATACAACGATTGGAAAAGTTTCGGGTACAGGTCTAGGCATGGCGATTGTCAAAAATCTTGTGGATATGATGGATGGAGATATTTGTGTCAAGAGTAAAGTGGGTGAGGGGACTTGTTTCATTGTTACTTTTGAGCATAGAATAGCGGATGAGGAATGTATAGAATTGAATCAAGAATTAGATGTTCTTGATGGAAAATCTGTCTTACAAGGTAAGCATGTATTACTTGTGGAAGATAATGAATTAAATGCCGAGATTGCGATGGCCATACTTGAACAGAGTGGTTTAATATTGGATCGTGTTGAGGATGGTTTAGCTTGTATAAATCGGTTGTCTGAAGTGGATGCAGATTTGTATGATTTGATTTTGATGGATATTCAAATGCCAAATGTGAATGGATATGAGGCGACAAGAAGAATTCGTCAATTTAAAAATTTAAAAAAGGCAAGTATTCCAATTCTAGCTATGACGGCCAATGCGTTTGAGGAAGATAAGAAAATGGCAATGGAAGCAGGTATGAATGGGCATATTTCTAAGCCAATTGATGTGAATGCATTGGAAAATCAAATCATAAACTTATTCAAAAAAGTGTCTTAATTGGCACTTTTTTCGGTAATCCGCAATTAGATAGGGTCGACTAAAAGTTGGCTTCAAAAATTGTAGGGCCGAAAACCCTATGTGTGTTTAAAGGATTATTAACTAGGGAGCAGAGATTTCAATATCTCTGCTCTTTTAT
>NZ_VUMR01000099.1 GCF_009696075.1 Holdemanella porci
TTAAATATTTTGAAGTTCTTGTCATAAGTGTAGTCTCTCTTTCGTTTACACCTATACAATAAATCTTAAATAGACATCATTAATGTCAGTTATATTAACAAATCACCAATGTATCTGTTAAGCCTTTTATTTATAAGGAGAGTGATGAAAAGTGTTAGCTGACTGGCGGTGGTACAAAGAATAAATAATTAGGAGGTAAAAGAGAATGTATAAAAAATTATTAGCATGTGGATTGGCTTTATTGATGTGTGGATGTAGCGCAAAAGCTGCAGGTAATGATCAAGTGTTGACAGTTGGGTTGAGTTCAGAAATGAACGGAACTTTTTCGCCCATGTATTACCAAACGACAAATGATTCTTATGTCGTTGATTTGGTTTATCAAGGGTTGTTGAAATACAACAAAAAAGGAGAGTTAGTTGCAGATTTGGCTAAGTCCTTACCTGAAATGAGCGAAGATGGCAAGACAATGACTTTTAAATTAAAGAAGGGAATTCAATTTAGTGATGGATCCAAATTTACTTCAAAAGATGTGCAGACAACATTTACCGTTATGGCTGATCCAAGCTATACAGGTCGTTTTGCGAACAACGTTGATTTTTTAGATGGTTATAGTGAATATCATGATGCAGATGCATCTAGCTTTACTGGAGTTGAAACACCAGATAACTATACAGTCGTTTTCCATTTGGATAAGCCTAGAATTGATGCGGTTTCTACACTTGGAACACAGAAGATTTGTAGTTCAGAATATTTAAATTATAAAAAAGGAAAAACAGAAAGTATTGAAAAGAAGAATAGCAAGCCAATTGGAACGGGTGCTTATGTATTAAAGAAGTTTGAGAAGACAAGTGGTGCTAGTTTAGTTTCAAACTCAAAGTTTAAGGCGAAAAAAGGACAGTATCAAATTTCTAAGATCATGATCAAAAAGACAGATACTTCAACAGAAGTCAAAGAATTGGAAAATGGAACAGTGGATTATATTCCAGATGTGATTGAGGCAAATAAAATTAAATCTGCACAAAAGAATAAGAGTTTATCTGTTGATTCTTATCCAAGTGATCGTGAAAGTTTTATTATCTTTAACTCTTATGAGGGAGCTTGTAGTGATGTAGCGGTAAGAAAAGCAATCGGATATGGATTTAATGCGCAAGAATATATTGATAATTACTATCAAATTGATGGTATGGCTTATAAGCCTGGTACTTTTGGAAATCCTGTTTCTTTAAATAATGGAAAAATGATTCGTAATGAAGAAAAAGTGGATGGTGTCACTTATTATGATTATGATGTTGAAAAGGCCAATCAAATCTTAGAGGATGCAGGATATACATTGGCAGATGATGGATATCGTTATAAAGATGGAGAAAAATTAACGATTCGTTTCTTGGCGAATAAGGATAAGGATTCTTTGGATTCTTTAATTCCGGTTTTACAGAAATGTTTAAATGCGATTGGCATTGATTTTAAAGCCAATACAGTTGAATTTAATACAGTCATCAATACTGTGCAGGATGATGCTCAAACAGATAGTTGGGATGCAACATATCTAGGTTTCTCTTATGGCTCACCAGACGATACAGGCATTAACTTTATCTTAAGAACGGGAGCCACAAATAACTTTGGTCGTTTGAGTGATGAACAACTAGATACGTATTTAGATGCCGGTATGTATACTTCAGATAATGAAGTGTCTAAAGAGAATTATCATAATGCTTTAGTTCACCAAAGTGAACTATGTGGTTATTTGCCTGTAGATTCAACTAAAACGTATTGTTTAAGAAATAAGAATATCAAAGGAATGCATACAACATCTATTTATAATTGGGCTCAATCCATTGCGACGGCGTATATTTTGACGTACTCTCATCATTAAAATGACGAGATTCTCTTTCTCACAATGCGAGAAATGTAGCATCGCAAAGCTTTCAGCATGGTTCTAGACCTTGCATATAGTCTTTGCATAACTCTTGTTTTTTGAGCATTTCCAATCCTGGTGGACTGTACTTTGTATACTCATACTGCATCCAGCAGGGCTTACGCCTAAGACCTAACTGGATGAGGGAGTCTTTATGCTAGAATCCAAAGCATGATTTCATTGTGCGTCCACATTTTTTTAGATTTAGAATCAATGTATCCTGCATCTTGACAAAGTGTGGAAAGTCAAGATGACAGGCTTTAAAATCAGGTGCAGTCAATGTATCGTCAGTATGACAAATTAAGAAGGCGGAATACAAATCTCTTTGTACTTTACATCCTTCAATCGTTTTAAATCTTTCACTTAAAGTAGGTTTGATGTATTCACCTGTATCATGGTGAAGTTGAGAAGCACGATATTGATGAATATCTATTTCGTAGTATGGAATTCCATACTGTGTTGCCTTTGTTTTTAAATCGGCCTGCATAAGACCTGGAGAACGGTTCTTGATGGAGTGTCCATAACGTTTCTTACGTTTGTATTTACGCACCATTTTCAAAGAACCGTCTTTTTGTTTAATAGCCGTTGCCCCTTCTTTACGCTCTGTCTTCTTTGATTTCTTTTGAAGAGCCTTGAAGTTCATTGGTTCAAGGATGAATTCGCTTGTGTTCTGAACGACTCTGTTGATAAAGGTATGATGTGAAGTCTTGATATAAGCAGACTGTTTTCGATAGAGCACGCGTATCTGTCGTTTCAGACGTCTACACCTTCTCG